>JAPLAT010000396.1 GCA_026393175.1 Pseudonocardiales bacterium | reverse complement strand
GTGTGCGGGGTCGGGATCCTGCTCGGCAACCTCGGGACCGGGTGGGCGCTGGACCTGGCCCGCTCCTCGGGCGCACCGGCGGCACCGTGGCTCGTGCTGATCGTCGTCGGTGCGGCGTGTGCGGCGGCCGTACGGTTGCTGTGTCGGCGAGGTCTGCTGCCGGTCGAGGAGGAACGTCGCCCCCGCGGCGGGCGGCACCGGCTACGCCGCTCGGATGTCCGGGCCCGGCCTGTCACGGCCCCGGTGGCGCCGCTGCTGCCCGTTGTGACGGCGCTGCGCACCGAGGCACGGCCGGTGGCCGACGCGGCCCGCCTTCCGTCGGCCCCGCCCCGTGCGGTCCCAGCCAGCGCTATCGTCCGGCGCGGACGACCGGCGTCACCGCCCCCGTCAACCGTCCGCCGGGAAGCGGTCCGGCACGTCCGCCGCACGGCCGAGCGGGTCCCACGGTCCTCGTCGTGAGCGAGGTGCGCCATTTTCGCTCGTCGTCGGCGCCCGCGATCAACCGACGACGAGCGACGTGCGGTCCGCCGCCCAGAAGCGAGTCTCCGCGGCGACGTGCGCCCAGTGCGTTCGCAGCGTGGACGCGCTGGGCGGGGTCCGCGTCGTGGGGTCGTTGACCTCCATGTGGTGGATCAGTTCCGGGTCGGCGCCCAGGAGGATGCGTCGGCGGGTCGGGCGGAGCGTCGACTCGATGTCGGCGGCAACCCGGACCGCCGCGCGCAGCACCGTCCGCGCCGTCACGCCGTCGCCGCGGGGCAGGATCTCGGACACCGGGTAGGGCAGGTATCCCTGCAGTGCCAGGCAGGTCGCGGCGTCCCAGGCCCCGCCCGTGTACGGCATGAGGCGCAGCAGCGCCGCGTCCTCGCGCAGCGCCCGGCCCCGCACGCCGAAGGTGCTCGTCGTCGAATGAGCGCGGAACCACATCGCCGACCCGGCCGGGCGTGGGTTCGGGTCGCCCTCCGCGCCCGCCTGGGGCCGCAACGCGGAGCGGTGCCGCCCGGCGTCGGTGTCCAGGGCGGCGGATCCGTAGAGGGCGAAGTAGTCGGCCTCCGGGAAGGCCGTCGCGGCCGCCGTCAGCGACGTCAACGCCTCAGCTCGGTAGAGGTAGTCGTCCTCGGCGAACCACACGAAGTCGTGGTCGTCGCACAGGGCGGCCTGACGCGCCACGGCGGTCCGGAACGATGCCCGGTTGCTGCCGCCGTCGATCGGGACGACCTCACCGTGACGTTCCATCAGCGCCAGGCGCTCGGCGGGCAGGGCGCCGTCGTTGAGGAACACGAACCGCGGCGGTTGTGGCAGGGCCTCGGCCGACCGGAGGATCGACGCCAGAGCCAGGTCCTTGCTGTAGTACCGCGGCCTGGGCTTCGCGTTCTCGGCGTCGGCGGAGCGGTACACGATGGTCAGTCGCGGAGGTCTCGCGGTGCTCATGGTGGGCGTCATCCTTCGGTCGTCAGGGTCGTGCTCGACGGTAGGCAGGGCCCCGCAACCGATCGGTGCGTTCCGGGCAAGCAAGCGGCAAAATCCGCCGCGGGATCAGCGGCACGTCCGATTTCCCTCACGGTTGCCGAGGTCAGAAGGATCGGCGTCGAGCCGGTAGCCGTGCCGGCGCAGCGTGACGATGCGCGGTGTGTCCGCGCCCGACGCCGCCAACTTCCGGCGCAGCGATGCCACGTGCACGTCGAGTGTCTTGGTGGGCCCGAACCAGTGCTCGTCCCACACCTCGGCCATGAGCGTCGCCCGCGCCACCGCGACACCCGGCTCGGCGGCGAGACGGGCGAGCAGGTCGAACTCCTTGCGGCGCAGCGGCATCGGCCGTCCCGCCACACACGCCTGGCGTGCGTCCGTGTCGAGGGTCAGCGACCCGACGGAGAGAGTCGTCCCCGGGATCGTGCGCGGCTCGGCCCGGCGCAGGTGAGCGTGCAGGCGCGCCAGCAGCTCGTCTGCGCCCACCGGTTTCGCCAGGTAGTCGTCCGCGCCGACCTCCAGGCCGACCACCACATCCATCTCGCCCGCTCGGCCGGAGAGCATCACGATGACGACGTCGGGCAGCGTCGAGCGCAACCGGCGGCACACCTCGATGCCGTCGAGGTCCGGCAACCCGAGATCGAGCAGGACGAGGTCCGGGGGTTCGTTCCCGGCCGCCGACAGAGCGGCGGACCCCGTGTGGGCCACCGTCACCTGGTGGCCGTGTCGCTCCAGGACATGCCGCAGGGCGGTGGCGGTGGCGACGTCGTCCTCGACGACGAGCATTCTGGCCATCCCTCAGCCCGCTGATGCCCGGCCCGGCGACCTCATCCGCCGCCGCCGAGCGTGACGGCCACGACGAGCGCAGCCACGGCGAGGACCACCACGGCCGCCTGGCCCCAGGTCGTCCGTCGCGGGAGCGCGCGCAGGGACAGCAGCACCTGTCGACCGATCGCGTAGACGGCCAGGATGGTCACAGCGACGACGCCGCCGGCCCGCGGAGGACCGCCGGCCAGGACGAGCACCGCGATCACCCCGAGCACCGCCGCCAGGGCCGACTCCAGGAGCTGGGTCGGCACTCGGCGGACTCCGAGTCGCCGGTCGGAGGACCAGACGCCGAAGCGGGAACTCGTCGGTCGTCCGGCACAGCACCCGCCGAGGAAGCACCCGACCCGGCCGACGGCAACGCCCGACACAAGACCGGCGGCCGTGATGTCGGCGACCGTCCCGACCGGCAGGCCGGCGAGTGCTGCGCCGCCCACGACGGTGAGCAGCGCGGCCAGGACGAATCCCTGCAGGCACATCCCGCGCCGTCGCCACACCGGCGACCCGCGCAACGCCTGCTCTGCGGCGAAGTAGACCCGTGCGCCGCCGAGCCCCGCGAGGCACGCCACGACAGCCAGGCCGAGTACCGGCGCGACCGGCAGCCCGGTCACCGCGGCGAGCGCGAGCATCGTGAGCAGGCCGACCAGCACCCCGAGCGCCACCAGCGCCGGCCAGGCGCCGATCCGCGCCCCCGGCGCCTGGGCGCGGACGAACGCGGCGACCCACAACCGGCCCTCCGCGCGGGCCGGAGCAGGCACCGCGGCGTCGGGCTGGTGCTGGTCGGGCACCGGTTCGGCGGCGACCGCCCACGTGCCCGCGGCGAGTCCCTCGACCCGGCGGGTGAGGGTGATCCGTCCGGTTCGGGGCAGCGCCTCGTCGACGGTCTCGGTCACGTCGAACGCATCCCTGTGCCCGGGCACTGCACGACCACCGACGCGCGACCCGGTGAACCGGACCGTCAGCGGCCGCGGGCAGTCGTACCCGTCCGGGTCCCAGGTGTAGGTCATGCCGAGGGCCTGCGGCTGGTGGTTCTCGAGGAGCTCGCAGTTCACGATGGTCGTCTCCAGCCGGGACACGACGAGTCGTCCGGCGGGCGGGTCGGCTCGGGCCGGGTCGTCGCCGTCGGAGGGAGCGCCGCGGTCGGGTGCAATGACGTCAGGTGACACTGCGGCGGGGTCGGCGTCCGCCGATCGCGCGCCGAGCGGGGGCTGCGGCCGTCCCTCGGGCTTGCGCGCGGCCTGTCGCGTCGTGCGGCGTCGACGCCGCTTCTCACGACGACGTTCGTCGCGACCCATTGACCACACCCCTCTCGTCGCAGCCATCACGTGCCCGCCTGCCCCGACCTCGGGGCATCGCCGTTTCTACTATGTTAGTCAGTAGTAGTTGCAGTGGCAGTAGTGGCGGACCCGGCCGGAGGCGAGCTCCGGTGGACCGACCGCGGGGCGAACCTGCGGTCGCGCCCAGGTTCCGCGTTCGCCAGCCGATCAGGATGAAGGCGAAAGGACGACCGCGTGCCCCAACGGCCATTCCTGCTACCGGCGCTGGATCGCCGGCGCTTCCTGGCGCTCTCCGCTGGTGCCGGGACGGCACTGCTTGCCGGCTGCGCCGCCCCGGCCGCACCGCCCACCCTGATTGGACCGGGTTCCCCGCGAATCCTGCAGAGGGAGCAGGCCCGCATCCGCCCGGGCCGGCGCACCGTCAACGTCATGCTCGACGCCACCACCGGCGAGATCGACCTCGGCGGAACGACCGTCCCGACGTGGACCTACGGCGGCGAGCTCCCGGGCCGCGAACTCCGGGCCCGCCGCGGTGACCTGCTCCAGGTCCGGCTGCGGAACGCCTTGCCCCAGCCCACCACCGTGCACTGGCACGGGCTCGCGTTGCGCAACGACATGGACGGGGTACCTGCCCTCACTCAACCGGAGATCGCCCCGGCCGCGACGTTCGACTACGCGTTCACGGTTCCCGACGCCGGCACCTACTGGTTCCACCCGCACGTCGGTGTGCAGCTCGATCGGGGCCTCTATGCGCCGCTGGTGGTGGAGGACCCGGATGAGCCAGGGGACTACGACCAGGAGCTGGTTGTCATGTTCGACGACTGGCTCGACGGGACCGGAAGCGACCCCGATCAGGTGCTGGTCGACCTGCTCACCAACGGGATGGGCGGGATGGGCGGCATGGGCGGGATGGGCGGCATGGGCGGCATGGGCGGCATGGTGATGCCGCGGTCCGACCTGCTCGGTGGCGACGCCGGGGACGTCACCTACCCGTACTTCCTGGCCAACGGGCGCACCGCCGACGCGGCGCGCGCCGTGGACGTGCGGCCCGGTGAGCGGATCCGGTTGCGGTTGATCAACGCGTCCGGTGACACCGCGTTCCGGGTCGGTGTGCCGGGTACACCGATGATCGTCACGCACACCGACGGGTTCCCCGTTGTGCCGACCCCGGCCGAGGCGGTGCTGCTCGGTATGGGTGAGCGCGTCGACGCGGTGGTCGAGGTGGCGGACTCGGTGGTGCCGCTGCTGGGTCTTGCCGAGGGCAAGGACGGGGTCACGCAGGTGGTGCTGCGGCCCGGCCCGGAAGCGGCGCCGGACGTGAACGCGGCGGTCATCGCCCTGCTGGGGAGCCGTGTCACGGCGGTGAACGAGCTGCCGGCCGCGGAATCCGTCGCCCTGCCCGCCCTCGAGCCCGACGTCGTGCACCCCATGACGCTCGGTGGACCGGAGCCCGGCTACACCTGGACGATCAACGGCCGCACCTATGACCCGGCGTTCGGCGTGTCCGTCCGTGAGGGGCAACGGGTGCGGCTGCGTTTCGAGAACCCCACGACGATGTTCCATCCGATGCACCTGCACGGGCACACATTCCAGATTCGCGGGCCGGCCGGGGCCGGCCCGCGCAAGGACACCGCGATCGTGCTTCCCGGCCAGGCGCTCGTCGTCGATTTCGACGCCGACAACGCGGGGCAGTGGCTGACCCACTGCCACAACGTCTATCACGGTGAGGCAGGCATGATGACGGTGGTGTCGTATGTCCAGTAAGGGGCGGGCGGCGGTCCTGGACCGGTCGAGGCGGGGCGCGGTGGCAGGTCGTCACGTGGTCGTCTCGCTGGTGGCGGGGCTGCTGGTCGGGCTGTTCTGGGCGAGCCGGCCCGAATGGGTCGCCGACATGCGATTGTGGCGTGCGGTCGGGGACACCGCGTTCGTGCTGCTCACCGTCACCCTCGCCCTCGGGCCGGCGGCCAAGCTGTCGGTTGCGGCGGGTCGGCTGTTGCCGTGGCGGCGCCAGTTGGGCGTGTGGGCGGCGCTGGCCGCGTCGCTGCACGCCCTGCTGGTGATCAACGGTTGGGCAAGGTGGGACCTCGGACGCCTGTTCGGGTTCGAGTACATCCCCCAACTTGGCTACGTTGCCCGCTGGGAACCGGGTTTCGGGCTGGCCAACGCCATCGGGTTGGTGGCCGTCGGCTGGTTGCTCCTGCTCGCCGTCACCTCGACCGACCGGGCGCTGCGCCGCCTCGGTCCGGCGGCGTGGAAGTGGCTGCACTCGGGGGCCTACACCGTGTTCCATCTGTCCGTGCTGCATTCCGCCTACTTCCTGTTCCTGCACTACGCGCCCTCCTTCCACGCGGGAGTGCCGTCGCCGAACTGGTTCCGGCTCCCGCTGGTGGCGCTGGGCGTGGTTGTGCTGGTGCTGCAGGCAGTGGCGTTCGCCTCGCTCGTGCGGCGCCGCGCCGCCCGGATGGCGGGGGTCTGAACGTGGCTCTCCGTCGCAGGTCGCTGATCACTCTCCCTCTCCTGTTCCCGCTCACCGCATGCGGCACCGCTCCGGTGTCGGTGCCGCCACCGGCACGCCTGCTGAACCCGGCGGCGTTCGCCGCGGAGACGGGAGACCGCGTCGTCGTGAACGTGCACGTGCCCGACGAAGGAGAGCTTCCCGGTACGGACGCCACGATCCCCTTCGACCGGATCCGCGAGCAGGTGGCCGAGCTGCCCGCCGATCGCGCCACGCCGCTGGCGGTCTACTGCCGGACCGGCTGGATGAGCTCGATCGCCGCCGACACGCTGGTCGGACTGCGCTACACGGATGTCGTCGACCTGGCCGGAGGAATGGTGGCCTGGCTCGCGGCGGGGCGGCCGGTCGAGGAGCCCTGAGCCGCTCGTGCCGGCCCGGCGACCGCGCCCTCATGCGCGAGCCGGCCCCCACCCCTTGGCCACCAGGTCGAGCGGGCTCACCCGCTATACCAGCGGTATCAACACCGCGACGACGAACGCGACACCGGTCGACAGCATCACGAGAGGCCGCCCGTACCGCGTGTGCCGGGGGAGGGACCGTAGCGGGAAGAGCAGTTGCCGCCCGAACGTGTACGCCGCGACGGCGGCGACGAACACCGCACCCGCCGGGACGGGGTCGGCCACGGTGAGTGCGGCGCTCGCGACGGAGCCGATCAGCACGGCCAGCGCCGACTCGAGCAGCTGTGTGGGTATCCGGCGGGTGCCGAGTCGCCGATCCGATGACCAACGCCCCCAGCGGGAGGCCGTCGGCCGGCCGGCGCAGCACCCACCGAGGAAGCAACCCACCCGGCCGATCGCCATGCCGCCCATGAGGCCCGGCGCGGTCACGTCCAATAGTCGGCCGACCGGGAGGCCGAGCAGCAGTGCGCCCACCACGACGGCCCCGACGGCGGCCAGTACGAAACCCTGGATACACATCCCGCGTTGCGCGGGCGCCCCCTGCCGCCGCGGGTGTTCGACCCGGTAGTACACCCGCGCGCCGAGCAGGCCGAGCAGGCAGGCGACGAGCGAGAGCCCCAGTACCGGGCCGGTGGGCAGGCTGAACCGGGACGCGAAGAGGCCCTGGAGTGCCAAGGCGGCGGCGGCACCGGACCCGACGAGCGCGGGCCAGGCGCCGATGCGGACCCCGGGCGCGCGCACCCGGACGATCGGGGCGTAGCCGGTGCTCGCGTCGACCCGGGCCGGCTGAGGGACGGCCCGGTCCACAGGGGAGTCGCTGTCGACGACGGGGACGGCGTGCACGGTCCAGTCGCCGACGGCGATGCCCTCGATGCGCCGGGTCAGCGACACGGTGCCGCTGCCCGGGATCACGTGGGCGATGGTGTCGACGACGTCGAAGGTGTCCCCTGGGGCGGGCGGGTCCGCCGCGCCCGTCCGGCGGCCGGTGAACCGCACCGTGAGCGGGTACAGTTCACCGTCCGCCGGGGTGTCAAAGGTCAGAGTGACGCCGAGGGCCTGCGGGTCGAGACCCTCGACCGGTCCGCAGTCCGCGCGGGTCGCCTGCAAAGTCGACGTGACCGTCACCACGGGAGCTGGTGCCGGAGAGCCGGATGTCGAGGTGCCGGTCGGGCGCTGCTGGTCTCTCGGCCGCGGGGTCGCTGTCGGCGGGCTGTCGCGCCGTCGCAACTCCCGGAGGACCGCGTCGGTGACCGCCGCCGGCGGCGACCCGGCGGCCGGCGCCCGCGCCGTCCCGGCGGTCGTGGTGGACGGGTGCGCCTGCCTGCGCCGCTGCCGCTCGGCTCGCCGTCGCTGTTCTCGGCCCATGTCACAGCCCTCCGTGGTCGGTCTGCCGTCGATCTCTGGGTGCTGTCATCGACACCGCGGGCAGCGCAGCCGGGGGCCGGCGAGGCGCCACCCTTGCGAGGTGACGATGTCGACGCCCTGGCACACACTCGTGAAGTGCACGTCGTGCACGCCGTCGCGGTAGACCTCGCCGCACTCCGCGCATCGGGCGGTGAAGCACGTCGGGTCGGTTCCCGGTTGCGGTTCGTGCACCCGTCGTTGCGCGTCGTCCGTGCCGGCAACGCACCCCGCTCCCTCCCGGACAAGACCGACGACGGCGAAGGGGTTGTGCGGACGTTCGCCGCCGCTGGTCAGGGCGACCGCGGCGAAGATGGTCCCGAAGATCCCCGCCGGGATGCCGGCGAAGACCAGGACCGCCACCCAGGCGCTCACGGGGCGTACCGCCGGACCGGGACGGGCGATCTTGCGGCCACGGACTTGTCGGTGGTCATCCGATCAGCGGGCGAGCCGCACGGCTGTCCACAGCGCCTCCTCGGGGTTGCTACTAATTATCTCAGTAGTTTACCGGCGCCCTGTCGCGGCGGTGTGACGAGGCGGCGCAGGCGAGGGGGAGGATCGGCTCGGCAGCCCGCCGTGACACGCGACGATCCCGACCGGGACGGGCGTGGTGAGCGGTTCAGCGGATGCCGGTGGCACCACCGCTCGCCGCGTGCCGGCCGCCGGTCGGCTCCCACGACCTGCTGTCGGTACCGACGTCGACCGAGCGAGTTACTGTCCTCGTCAGTAGATGACGATCCGGTCTCGACCCGCGCACTCCCGAGGGTGCGCCGCGTCGGAGGCCGGCCCGACAGGAAAGGATCTTCGTGGCACGGCATCGCTCCCCCCGTGGCCGTCATGCGCAAGCCGCACGAGTCCGACCGGCCCCTGTCCGGGCACCGGCCTCACGCGGACTCCGGCTCGTCGACGCTCCCACCATCGTGATCGCGACCGGGACGTCGTCGGCCCCGTTCCGCCTCGTCGCCGCGACCGTCGCCGGCGGTGTCCTGGCGCTGGCGGGCGAGACGGCTCTCGCCGCGTCGGAGCCTCTCGTCGACACGGACATGTTCCGGTCCGCTGCAGTGGCGCTCTCCGGCCCACCGACGCTCGCGGCCGTCGTCGTTCCTGCCGCCGTACCGGTGCCGCTCGAACCGCCGATCGCGGACGCCCAGAGTCTGGTCAAGGCGGTGAACCTCGAGCGGGCCGCGGAGGAGGCGCGCCGGGCGGAGGCCGCGCGCGTTGCTGAGGAGGCCAGAGCCGCGGAGGAGGCCCATCTCGCGGAGGAGGCCCGCCGGGCGACCGCCGAGCTCGTTCGCACGGCCGGCGGCGGCGTGCAGATGATGACCGGGCGGATCACCTCCGGGTACGGCCCGCGCTGGGACGCTCAGCACAAGGGCCTCGACGTCGCCGCACCCGTCGGCAGCCCCATCCGAGCGCCTCTGGACGGGACGGTGATCGACTCCGGCCCGGCCAGCGGCTTCGGCCTGTGGGTGCGTGTGCGGCACGCCGACGGCACGATCACCCTCTACGGCCACATCGACCGCACGCTCGTCGAGGTCGGGCAGCGGGTGTCCGCCGGGCAGGTCATCGCCGAGGTCGGCAATCGGGGCCGGTCCACCGGGCCGCACCTGCACTTCGAGGTGATCGCGCCGGGCGGGGGAAACATCAATCCCACGCCGTGGCTCGAGCAGCGGGGGATCGCGGTGACCTAAGCTCGGCAGCGGTGGATCAGGCGGTGATCAGCAGGCCCGTCAGGTACATGACGGCCAGGCTGGCGGCGAGGCCGGACACTGTCGTGGCGTCGAGAAGCCTGCCGCGGTCATCCCGGAGTGCCTGGGCGATCTGCACCACGACCTGGGCGATAGCGCCGACACCGACGCCGAACAGGAGCGCCGATACGTTGGTTGTCCACCGACACCCCGATGAGGCCGCCGAGGATCGCCGGGGCCCCGGCCAGCAGCCCGAGTCCGACCAGGATGGGCAGGCGCGGGGGCGACGGACCGACCGGGGTGATGATGGCCAGTCCCTCGGTCGTGTGGTGGAGGGCGAAGCCGACGACCAGAGCTGCTCCGAGGGCCAGTTCGCCGACGGCGTACGCGGAGCCGATGGCCAGTCCTTCGCCGAGGTTGTGCAGGCCGATCCCTGTCGCGATCATCGTGGCCAGCCGCAGCCCGGTCGCCCGCCGTCCGATCGCTCGTCGCCGAGCGTCCAGGCCGCGGTCCAGGGCGGTGAGCGCCAGGAAGGCAAGCCCCGCGCCCAGGATCACGAGCAGCACGCCGCTGAAGGCGCCACCGGCCGCGGTGGCGAGTTCGACGCCGTCGAGGGCCGCGTCGACCGCGAGGAAGGTCAGCAAGCCGACGGTCAGCGCGAGCAGCCCACGCACAACCGCGGGACCGACCCGGTGCAGCAGGGGGAGCACGAGCATGCCCAGCGCAACCGGGACGACGCCCACGTAGGTGCCCACAAGGACCATCAGGCCGAGCACCGGGCCGTCGCCGGCCGGGGTGAGGACCGCGGCCGGAATGGTGTGCTCGATCACGAGCCCGGTGGAGGTCAGCAGGGACGCCGTGCACGGCTGCCCCCCTGCCAGGGCGCCCGCAGGGTCACCGTCTCCGATGCAATCCGCGGGATCGGGTCGTCGCCGCCGGTGAAGTCGACGTAGGCGTCGTTGACGAACACTTGCGCGACCTGCACCGGATCGGCTCCGGCATTGCGCAGCGTCAGCGCGATCGTGCCGGGCCCCAGGACGACCCGTTCGACGGCAAGTTCCTCGATCGGCGGTCCGGTCCGCTCGGGCAGGGCAGCGCTGCCGAACACGGCCAGACCCGCGAGGACGGCAGCCATCAGGGCGAGCAGGCCGGTGCCGAGCACCCAGGCCGGGAACCGGCTGGACGTCGTCGGCTCACGCCACGCTTCGAGTGCCGTCCGCCCTGCGAGATCGTCGCCCCCTGCTCGACGTTCCTCGGTGCTGCTCATGCGGCACCGCCGTCGACGACGTTGAAGAAGCCCATCCAGCCGAGGTCGGCGAACTCGGTCTTGTGGGCGTGGAACATGTAGCGGCCGAGGTAGGGGAACCGCATCTCGCAGATCCCGCGCTGCCCCTGCGCCTGGACGACGGTGTCGGTGTACTCGCTCGGCTCCAGCCGGGTGCCGGTCGGGTAGTAGTCGAAGAAGTTGCCGTGCAGCTGAAATCTGTTGATCGGGTCGAATCGAGGATGTTGACCGGGTAGATGCGCACCAGCTCGCCCTGCCGGATCTGTACGGGGTCGTTCATGTAGACGAACGGGATGCCGTTGACGGCGTAGAGCTGGTTGCCCTCGCCGTCGAAGGTCGTGTTGTAGCCGTGCTGCACCATGACCAGCTCGTCGGCGGCTGGCGTCCAGCGGGCGGGTCGACGACGAACGTGCCGTACATGCCGCGGGCGATGTGCTCGGCCAGCGGGCCGACGTGGCAGTGGTAGAGGTCCACCCCGAACGGCTCGGCGTCGAACACGTAGGTGAACTCCTCTCCCGGCTCGATGATCCCGCGCCCGACCATCGGGACACCGTCCATGTCGGTGGGGTGCACGCCGTGGAAGTGCATGGCGTGCGGGTGCTCGGAGCGGTTGACGAACCGCACCCGCAGCAGGTCGCCCTGGGTGCAGCGCAGCGTGGAGCCGGGGATGCGCCCGTCGAACGTCCAGGCCGGGAACACCACCCCGGGCGCCACCTCGATCTCCCGGTCCTCGGCACGCAGCGTCCACTCCCGCACGGTGCGGCCGTTCTCCACGGAGACGGTGCCGAAGTCGAACTCCCGGAGCAGGGTGCGCGGGTCGAACCGTTCGCGGCGTGGTCGACGCCGGCGCCGCCGCGGAACGTCGCGCCGTTGACTCCCCCTGTCGGCGGGCTTCCGTGGTCGGCGCCGTGACCGGAGTCAGGTGCCGCCGCCGGTGCGCCCGTCGGGGCAGGCCACCACGCGGCCGTCGCGGCTGCGGCGCCGCCGAGGACGCCGGCCGCCGTGAGGAACCGGCGTCGCGTGCTCGCGGTGGTGCTGCCGTCATGGGTTGCGGACACGGACCTGGACCTCGGTTTCGAGCCCAATGAGAGGATGCTGAGGCTCAGATCAGAAGAATCTAACGCCGAGAGGTAGAGCTGCTTCCGTCGCCGGGCGGCCACGCCGTGAGGAGCCCGAGACCGGACGCCGCCAGCGCGGACAGCAGCACGACGCCGGACCACAGCTCCACCGGCCAACGGATCCCCTCGGTGACGGCGACGGCGAGCAGTTGTGCCGTCCAGAGCAGGGTCGCCGTCGCGGCGGCCAGGGCAGGTGCGCGAAGGGTGTCGGGCATCTCGATCCTGTCCATCCGCGCAACGACCAGCTCGGCCAATCCCGCGGCGACGGTCACGGCCGTGGCCGCTGTGATGCCGTACGGCGTGAAACCACCGACGGACACCGACAGCCACGCCACAGCGGCGACCAGCAGCACGATCAACCCGTGGGGACGCCGCCCCGCGCGGTCGGCCAGCAACACCGGAGCCACGAGTAGCACTGTCGTGACCAGGTACGCACTCAGTCCGGCCACGGCCGGCAGCTCTGCTGCCTCGTGACCGGGCGCGCCCTCGGGGATGCGGGTCAGCTCCTCGGCCGCAGCCGGGACGGTGAACACCGAGGAGTAAAGCAGGAAGAACGCGGCGAGCGCGGTGACGAGCGCCAGGGACAGCGCGGCCGGCAGCTCGGTCCGCAGTGACGGGCCTGCCGCGTCCATCGGTCGGGCCCACCCGGCACGCAGCGCCGAGGTGAGCACCAGGGCGCCACCGGTCAGAAGGACCAGGTGTGTCGGGCTCAGCAGCGCATCGAGACCGGTCTCCACGCCGAAGGCCAGGTGCCAGAGCATGTCCCCGAGGCCGCCCGCACCGAAGATCAGCACCCCGACAGCTGCGGGCGGGTAGCCGACCGGGAGTGCCCGGTGCCAGGGACGCCCGAGTCGGCGACCGCGGCGGGCCAGCGCCACGAGCCAGAGCGTTCCGGCAAGAAAGCCGCTGTAGAGCAGGCCGTGCCACGGTGTGAAGAACGTCTCCAGCCCGGGCAGATTGACGTGCGCCCATCCGTCGACGAACAGGCCCAGGACGAGCCAGCCGCCGAACGCGACCGTGACCAGATCGTCCCGGGCCGAGGTGGAGGGGCGCCGGCTCGTTCTTTCCGCATCGGTGGCCGCCGGGGACGAGGCCGTCGCGCCCACGGTCTTGATACTCATAGGGGGTATATGTACCTGTACGGATGGCTGGAGTCAATGGCGTCGCGCACTCACTACGGAGTGATTCCGTACTGATGGGCGGCGAGGCGTCCGCGTTCCGGTCGCCACCGGTTGCACACTCGTGCCGTCGACGACAAGGAGGTGATCGCGGTGTCCACGGCCCTGCTGGCGGTGACGGCGGTTGCCGGTCTTCTCTTTCCGGCACCGGCCGCGATGGCGCAGCCCGCGCCGCCCAACCCCTCGGACGACGAGCTCGGCGCGAGTCGGACGGCCGTGGTCGAGCGGGCCGCCGAGCTGGGCCGGCTGTCCGGGCTGGTCGCCGTCCTCGACGGGCGGGCCGCCGAGGCCCGCGCCACTCTCCAGCAGCAGCGGGAGGTGGCGTTCGAGAGCCTGAGGGCCCTGCAGGCCGCCGAGGACGCGGTCGACGCGGCGACAGACCGTGCTGCCGCGGCGCGGATCGCGAGCACCGCCGCCGGGTTCGCCGTCGAGGAGGCAGGGCAGCGGCTCGATGCCGCCGCCGTGGCCACCTATCAGCAGACCCTCGATCTCGGGCCGCTCGGACTGCTCACCGGCGCGCAGACCCCCGACGAGCTGGTTGCACGGGCCGAGTTCGGTGACATCGTCGCTCGAGAGCTGACCCGTGCCGCCGACTCGGCCCAGCGTGCGCAAATCGACCAGGTCAACGCCGAGTCGTTGGTCCGGGCGGCGGTCGAGGAGACCCGGGAGCGGCGCGATGTGGCCGAGCAGGCCCGGGCGGTCGCCAAGTCCGCGGTCGCGGCGGCCGGCGCGGCGCTCGCCGAGCACGAGGGCCGGTTGCGAGAGTTGGACGCGGAACGTGCGGGAGTCGAGGCGCAGCTCTCCGAACTCGCTGCCGTCGACCAGCAGCTTCGCGATCGGCGGGTGGCTTACGAGTCCTACCGGGAGCGGACCGCGCGCGCCGCGGAAGAGGAACGCCGCCGTGCCGAGCGGGCCGCCGCCGCGGCGGACACCGGTGCCGGTCGAGAGCCGGAACTCGCCTCCGCGCTCGGCCCGGAGTACGCCTGCCGGTCGGGTGTGCCGCGGTGGGGCCCGGTGAAGCGGTGGGTGTCGGACGCGGGGCAGCTCCTGCGCTGCCGCTTCGGTGTCTCCTCCGTCGGTGGGGTGGGGCCGCGCGGCCGGGTGTCGGACCATCCGCTCGGCCTGGCCCTCGACTTCTTCGTCGACCAGGCCACTGGGGACGCGCTGGCCGAGTGCGCCCTGCGGTACCGCGCTCCACTCGCCGTCAAGTACGTGATCTTCCGGCAACGCATCAACAGCGGATCCGGCTGGCGGATGATGGAGGACCGCGGATCACCCGTCGAGAACCACATGGAGCACGTGCACATCTCGTTCAACGCCTCGCCCGGGGGCTCGCTGGCGTCGGTCCGCTGCTGAGCGGCGGCCCAGCGGGCCGTCACCACGGTCGCGCCCGGACAGTGTCGGCCACTCGGGCCGGCTGACGACCACGTCGGATGCCGGCACCTCCGCGTCCCCACCCTCGGCCACCGGATCCACCGCGCTCGCGATGCCGATCGTCAGCCGCGCGACGACCGGTGCTGCGCGGCGGACGCGACGGATCCGCCTTCGCCGTCGTGTGGCGACCACCTCCAACACGGCCGACAGCGGTAGAGATGCAGGCTCTTCCACCATCATCCGGACCTTCGCGTGGTGTGCTCAGAGCAGCGCGTTCACTACTGGTCAAGCTAGTAGTGAACGCGCTCGGCGTAGAGCGGTGCCCGGCCTGCTCATGACGCGGACGCCGGTGGCTTGGTGGGTGTGATCCCCACATGGAGGTGGTCCTGGTGCACGGCGTCGGTGAAGAAGCCGGCCCCGGCGGGCAGGATCGGGCCGCCGACCTCCGTGGCGCCCGCAGCGCCCGCCGCCGCCATGAACGCGGTGAGTACGGGATCGTCGCGGGGGATCTCCGCGACGGGCCGTCCGTCGATCGCGCGAATGTCGACGGCTCGCCCGACGGTGTGGTTGGAGACCCGGGTGGTCGGAAAGACCGTGCCGGGGTGGCCGCTGACGAGCACATGGACGTCGAGATCCCAGGTCCGCCCCAGCTCGGCGAGTACCGCGAGGATCGGATCCCCGGCGCGGCGCTGCTCGATGTCGTCGCGGGCCGGCTCGGGCAGCCGGACGCGCGGCGCGGCGAGCACCTCGTCGCCGCGCTCGGTCGGGCCGCCCGGGCGGGCGGCTGCATAGGCGGGCCGGGGTGGGTCGATGGTCGAGGTGACCTCCCATTCCCCGTCCGCCTGCCGGGCGAGGCGCACGTCCAGCAACACCTCGCGCTCCCGGTCGCCGGTGGGGCCGCTCAACTCCTGCCGGGCCAGCACCATGACGCTCGCCGTGGTGTCGGTGAGGCCCCCGTACTGCGGGTACACCACCGTGGCCCTCGCGGTCGTGGCGTTGTCGTCGAGCAAGGGGCCGGCGACGGCGGCCAGACCGTCCGGGTATCCGGCGGCAGTGAGCCGGGTGAGCGCATCGCCTGGTGAGGACGGAGACCAGGTGCCCACGGACTCAACGAAGCGGACGGCAGCCGTCTTGACCTCGGGGGTGACGTCAAACGGGGCAGAGCGGAAGGAGTCCTCGGTGGGGGAGGGCGGCGGCGGAGCTGGTTCCGGGCCCGGCGGGGGCGGGGCCTGCTCGACGATGGCCGTTCCCGACCGGGTCTCGCCTCCGGTGGCGCTGGTCATGACCACGCCACCCAGCACCATGGCCGCGGCCAGCAGGGCCCCGACCGTGAGGGCGCCGATCCGGCGGCGCACTACCGTGGCCCCTCGTCGCGGAGGTCAATCGAGAACCGGCGCAGCGACGCGCCGTCGCGCGTGGTGGCCGACCGTCCGCACCGCCACCCGATGCGCTCGTAGAAGCCGCCGGCGTCGTCGTCGGCCACGAGCTCGGCCCGCGTCGCGCCGGCGCGCGCGCAGGCGCGAAGGAACTCCTCGGTCAGGGCGCGGCCGGCGCCTCGACGGTGCCGAGCAGGCGCTACCGCGATGGCCGTGAGCTCGGCGACTGCAGGGCCCGGCGGACGGTCGGTACCGCCCGGTCGCCGCCGCAGTCGCCTCAGGTAGGCCGAGGACCGGGTGCGCAGGAACCGGGCCAGGACACGCGGCCGTAGGAGCAGTGCGCCCGCGCTGTGCAGCAACAGGTCGCGCCGGTGCCGCCCGAGCAGGTCGATCCGGAACGACGCGCGGTCGACCGAGCCGACGAGGAACCCGGTGACCGGATGTCCGTCCTCTCCAGGGTGGTAGGAAACGAGCGCGACCCCGTGGCTGCTGTCGATGTGGGCCTGGTGCCACCGAGCGACGAACCGGGCGCCGAGCGCCGGAAACAGCCCGACCGGCAGGTGTTCGACATGCAACCGGGACATCGCACGCACGTCGGCGGACGTCGCGGACCGGACGACCACCTCGGGGCGGCCGTCGGGGGCTGCCGTCGACGGGGTCCCGCGCTCGCGGGGACGAGGAAGGAAGAGCTGAGCTGCGCGGGGGGTGGGGGCTGGTCTGGCGCTGGTCACGGCGAACTCCGGTGCAGTCGGCAGGTCGTGGACGGTCAGGGTGCGGCGATCTGGGCCGGCGGCGCTCGCAGCCCCAACTGCCGCCCGATTCCGCGCCGCAAGCGGCGATGGTCGGGCCCGGGCGGCAGGTCGGGTGTGTGCGCCGCGCCGTTCCCGGCGGCGACGTCCGCCCCGACCGTGACGAGGCCGGCGAGCGTGGCCGCGACGAGCAAGACAATCGGGTCGGACCGGGCCGGACGCACGACGGGCTACTCCTCTCCTCGCACGGTGGGTGACGCCGGCGTACCCACCCGGCGCTGCGATCAACAGCGGGAGGGAGCGCTCACGTCACCAACTACGTACCCAAACAGTTGTACAGGGTGTCGTCGAATCGAGAGCAGGGTGCCGTCACATGAGGCGAGGCAAGGTCTGGGTCGCGGGTGCGCTGGCGGCCATCAGCATGGCGGCGTTCACCGCCGTAGGCGCGGCCGACGAGGGCCGAGCGGCCATGGTGCCGGGCACGCCGTGCACGGTCACCGCCGATGCCTGCGTCGACCTCGACCGGCAGCAGGCGTGGCTTCTGGCCGACGGGGCGGTGGTGCGCGGTCCGGTGCCGATCAGCTCGGGTGGGCCGGGGCGGGAGACCCCGACGGGCACCTTCGCGGTGGAGTGGAAGCACATCGACCACGTGAGTACGGAGTTCGGCACGCCGATGCCCTACTCGGTGTTCTTCGCCCCCGGTGGGATCGCCTTCCATGAGGGCCCCATCGACCACTCTTCGGCCGGGTGCGTCCGGCTGCCGGCCGCCGATGCACCGGTGTTCTTCGACGCCCTCGCCGTCGGCGACGAGGTGCAGGTGCGCTGAGTTACCCGGGTCGGGGTGCGGAACGGGCGAGCAGTCCCGGGTAGCCTGCCGGTGATGGTGACGACCTCGACCGCGGCACTGCGGCGGGCCCTCCTGCTGGCTGGGCTCGTCGCAGTGCTGTTCGTCGGTCTGGTCGGGATGCACCACATGGCCACGGGGTCCTCCTGCGCGGCCCCGCATGGCGGGTCGGCGCCGTCCGTGATGGTGGCGGAGTTGCCCGTGGCCGACGATGACGGCGCGCACCCGTGCGGCGACAGGTCGAACGAGGGCCACACCGTGTCCCTCCTGCACCTGTGCCTCGCGGTGCTCACCGCGATCGCAGTGGTGGCCGCGCTGCTCCTTGCGTGGATGACCCGGATCCGTGAAGTACGTCGACCGGCGGAGGGTCGATCGGCCCCACCCCGGACGGGCCCGCGTGCGCCACCACCGTCGGCGCCGGCCCGGCTCGCGTTGCTCTGCGTGCTGCGGACATAGGAGCGGTCGATCGACTCGACCGCACCGTTCACAGTCACGTACGAGAGGTACCACCCACCATGACCACGAAGAAGACTGCCGCGCGCCTGCTCGCCGCCACCGCGATCACGACGTTCGCTCTGGCCGGCTGCGCATCCGGCACCGAGCCGGCCCCTTCCGGCTCGGCGCCTGCGGGCGCCCCGTCCGCAGCCGCGGCGCAGGGCGAGTTCAACGACGCGGACGTCGCGTTCGCGCAGGGGATGATCCCGCACCACCGCCAGGCGGTCGCCATGGCCGAGCTCGTGGCCGGGCGCACGGAGAACCCGGAGGTCATCGACCTCGCCGCCCGCATCGGTGGAGCGCAGGAGCCCGAGATCGCGACGATGACCGGCTGGCTGCAGGAGTGGGGCGCCGAGGTGCCCGCCGAAGGCGAGATGGGCGGAATGGCCGGCATGGACCACGGCGGAATGGCCGGCATGGAGGGGATGTCCGGCATGATGACGCCCGAGCAGATGACCGCCCTGGAGCAGGCCTCCGGTCCGGAGTTCGACCAGATGTTCCTGGAGATGATGGTCGAACACCACCGGGGCGCGATCGAGATGGCGCAGACCGAGCTCGATGAGGGTTCCGACCCTGAGGCCCTGGCCCTCGCCCAGCAGATCATCGACGCGCAGCAGGCCGAGATCACCGAGATGGAGTCGCTGCTGCAGTAGGGGCGACTGCGCGGTGCCGGTCCGCTCGACCATGTCGGGCCGGCACCGCCGCGGGGACTATCCGCCGACCGGGATGACCGCGCACAGCACGGCCACCGCGGCGACGGGTCCGGAGAGCAGCGTCGTCGTTCCCGCCAGCAGGACGACCCGCGCCTTCCGTGTCGCCCGGGGGCTCAGCCGAGCGGTGAGCCGCTCGGCCCGCTCGACCATTCCCACCGGCGCCCCACCCAGCGCGGCGCGCGGAAGCCGAGCGGTGCTGCTGAGCGTCAGCATGGCAGTGATCAGGTGCCGCACCTCGCGGCCCCGGACCGCGACGTCGTCGGCGCACATCTCCAGAAGCCGGCCCAGCTCCTCGACGCCGGTCGTGAACAGCCGCATCGTCGGCACCGCCGTGGCCAGCGCACGGGCCACCCCCAGCACGAGGTGGTGTCGTCCGGCAAGATGAGCCCGCTCGTGGGCCAGGACGACGTCCAGCTCGGCGTCGGTGAGCGCCTGCACGGCGACCCGGCTTACCACGATCGCCGGAAGCCGCCCACCAATGGCATAGGCCACCTTCTCCGGCACGTCCACCACGAGGACACCGATGCGGGGGTCGGGCGCGCCCAGCAGGCGGGCCGTCCTGGCATGAGCGCGCGTGCCCACGTACCCGCCCAACCCGGCCCGTCCGGCGCCCACCAGCGCCGCCCCGACCCCGACGGCGGCGAGGAGCACCACGCCGCCCAGGATCCACCGGGCCGGCGAGCCGTGGTCGCCGAGCGCGGCTGCGCACAGCGAGGCCACGCACTCGTCGAGAACGTGCCGTGCCGTCGGCGACAGCACGACCGTTGCGACCGCGAGTGCCACGCCACCGGCCAGCGTGACTGCAACGCTGATCATCGCCGAGAGCCAGATGACGACACCCCACGCGGGTGCGCGTTCCATGCAGGCCCGTCGACTCAGCACCCGCGGTGCGGCGTATCCCGCCAGCAGCCCGTAGGCCAACAGGCACGCGGCCACACTCATCCGCTGCCGTCCTCGTCGAGGCGGGCCAAGAGCTCGGCGAGACGTCGGGTGTCGGCCGGGTCCATCTGCTGCACGAAGTGGGTCAGGATGGCGTGCGATTCCCCGCCGCTGAGCAGGGCCTCGCGCATCAGGTCAGCGCTGTGCTCCGCCTTGCTCGCGGTGGCCCGGTACCGGTGCTTGCGCCCCTCGGGCTCACGCGTCAGCCGTCCCTTGCGGTACAAGTTGTGGATTGTGCTCATTACCGTCGTATAAGCCAGGTCGCGCTCGCCGAGCAGCCGCTCGTGCACCTCCGGCACCGTCGCACCGTCCGGGGCCGCCCAGATCTGCTCCATCACGATGGCTTCGAGCTCACCGAAGCCCCGCACCCGACCCGCGTCGCCTTGCATGGGCGAAGGGTAGCCCGCGGCGCAACGGAGCACCGCGAAGTGCCGCCACGCAGCCCCAGGGAGTCACGGCCCGGCGAGGGCGGCGTCCACCGCGGCGACCACCTGGTCGACTCCGCGGAACACCACCGGATCGGCGACCTGCACCACCGAGCCGTCCGGGCGCACGACCCAACTGGTGGGCAGCACCGTCGGTGCACCCAAGGCGACTTGCACGGCGTTATCGGGATCGAGCATCGAAGGGCACCGGGGGTCGAGTTCGTCGGCAAGCGCGAGGGCGTCCGCCGGGCGGTCGCGGACGGCCACGCCCAGCACGTCGATAGCGTCCGGGCTGGCCGCGTAGGCGTCGAGGACACCGATCTCCTCCCGGCACGGCGAGCACCAGGACGCCCACAGGTTCAGCAGGACCGGACGCCCGGCGACAGCCCGCCCGAGGGGCACGGCCCCGGCCTCGCCGAGGCACGGCACGACCAGCTCGGACAACGGACCTGCGGGACTGGCCGGTCCCGACGCCCGCGGACACGGTGGGAGCGCGGCTGCGGCCCGGGCCGGGCCCAGCGCGGCGTCCTCGGGTCGCTGTCCCGTCGGCTCGGCCGGGACGGGTAGAGGAACGCCGGAGCCGTCCGGGTAGGCGTCGGGACGCGGCCAGAGCGCGACGACACCGGCCACGGCGAGCACGACGACCAGGACGCTTCAACGCAGCTCCGCACTCATCATCGGTTTCACAGCGGCAGCGTGTATCCGGCGATGGGTCCGCGCAGCCAGGCGACGAACTCACCCCACGCGCCGGTCACCAGCAGCGTGCCCAGCAGGATCAGCATGACCCCGCCGGTGATCTGCAGGCCGCGGATGTGGCGGCGCATCCACCCGGCGGTCCGCACCGCCCAGCGGGTGCCCAGGGCGATAAGCACGAACGGCACCCCGAGCCCGGCGCAGTAGGCCAGCACCAGCACCAGTCCTCGGGTGGTCGACGGCCCGACCTGCGTACCCGTCGCCAGTGCGATTACTCCGGTCAGGGTCGGTCCCAGGCACGGGGTCCAGCCCAGGCCGTACACCGCGCCGAGGACGGGGGCGCCGACCAACCCGAGGCGTGGCACGTGGTGGATACGGACATCACGTTGCAGGGCCGGGACGAAGCCGAGGAACACCAGGCCCATCGCGATCGTGACGACCCCGCCGAGGCGTTGCAGCAGCAGCTCGTTGCCGACCAGCCAGTCGGACAGGCCGAGCACGAGCAACACGCCTGCGGTGAACACGACCGTGAATCCGCCGACGAACAGCAGTGCGGCCCCGGCGACCCGCCAGCGCCCCGTCCGGGCCGCCGCACCCTGCGCGGTGACGTTGTCGGAGCCCACGAGCCCGGCCAGGTAGCCGACGTAGCCGGGCACCAGCGGCAGGCAGCACGGTGACGCGAAGGAGACCGCCCCCGCGGCGAGGGCGAGCGCCAACGCGACCAGCAGCGGGCCGGAGACCGCCAGTTCGGTCAGCCCGGTCACGGCCCCTCGCTGTCGCTCGTCGGCCCCGCCTCCGGCGGCGCTGTGCTGGCAGGGGAGCTGCTCCCGCCGGGTGAGTACGGTTCCTCCGCAGCGATCCGCTGCACGACGGGCAGCAGTTCGGTGACCCGCAGCGCAGTCAGGAACACCGCCGCCACGCGGTGCTGCCGGTCGAGCACGATCGTCGACGGCACGGTGTTGCGGGGGAATCCACGCAGGGCCAGCAGTGAGCGCCCGGGGTTGTCGTAGATGGAGGGGTAGGTGATGGCGCGGTCGACCATGAAGTCGCGGGCGGCGTCGGCACTGTCCCGCACGTCGATCCCTAGCAGCGTGACGCCCTCGGGTCGCATCTGGTCGTGGATGAGCTGCAGGCCGGGCATCTCCTCGCGGCACGGGCCGCACCATGCGCCCCACACGTTGAGCACCACGACCTGGCCGGGGAAGTCGGCCAGCCCGATGGTCCGGCCCGGGTCGAGCAGGCTCTCGCCCGACAGCTCGGAGACGGTACCGCGGGACTCCGGCGGGTCGTAGAGGATGCGGCTCTCGCCGCCCGGGGCGACGAAGGTGAACTCGCCGGCCTGGCTGGGCGCGTCACCGGACGGCCGGTTGAAGCTGCAGCCGCTCAGCACCAGGAGCAGCGCCAGCACGGTGGCGGCCGCGGTCGGGCCGCGTCGACGGCATTCAGCAGGGCGCATGTCACCTCCGGAGGCAGTTGTCGCCACTACTATGCGTTGTAGAAGTGGTTGCTGCGACGGCGGGGTGGCCGGGTGTCAGCGGACGGGCGAGAACGTGACGCCGCTGTCGGTGGACCGGAACACACCGCCGGCGGTGGCCGCCAGCACCTCGTCCGCGGTGGCGGTGACGGCCTGGGGCCGGGCGCCCGGAACGGTCCCGGTGGCGGTCCAGGTGACGCCGCCGTCGGAAGTGGTGTGCAACCCGCTCTCGAGGTCCAGCCCGTAGACAGTGCCGTTGGGAGCCGCTGACACGTAGGCGAGCTGAGGGCCTGTGGGAGTGCTGAAGGTGCGGCCACCGTCGGTGCTGACCGCCGTCCCGCCCTGCACCGTCGCCAGTACCCGCTGTCCGTCGAGGGGGTCGACGGCGATGTCGAGGGCATCCAGCGTCGCGCGGACATCCCAGGTGCGCCCACTGTCGGTGCTGGCCCGCAGGAGTCCGTTGGTCGCGTCATAGCCGTACACCGTCTCGCCCACGGTGTCGAGGGCGTGGAAGTCGACCTCGCCGGTCAACGACAGCGGCGTCCAGCTCACACCACCGTCGGTGCTCTCCGCGAGCCCGATCGGCTCGGGCAGGGTGTCACCCGGCCCGGGGTGCCCGCTGGACAGCAGCCGGCCGGGCCCGGCGATCGTGAACCCCATCAGGTCGCGACCGCCCGCCCCGGCCAGCACGAGGCCGCCGGGACCGCTGCGGAACAACCCGTCGTGCGAGGCCACGTAGAGGGCTCCGTCGGCGGGGTCGATCCCAATGCCGTGCACGTGCTCGAACACGGGACCGGCAGCTGCCGGGTCCGGCGCATCGGGCGAGGAGCAGGCGGTCAGGGCGGCGACGGCGAGCGCGAGGGCCGCCGTGGACCGCAATGGGCGGGACATGGTTCTCCGGTTCGGTCAGGCCGGCGGGCAGCCGGCATCGGGTTCGGGAACGACGAACGTGTTGCCGCTCAACGCGACGACGAACTGCTCGAAGCGGGGGTCGGCGGGAGTGTCCATAACGAGGCGGTGGCCCCAGGACTGCACCGACAGCGGCGCAGCCAGCCCCGGGAACGGCGACATCAGCAGGTCGTTGCCATCGGCGACGCGCGCGCCGAGCTGCTGCACGACGTCCGGCGGGAGCAACGCCGGGTTGTAGGTGACCCACACCGCTCCGTGCTCGAGCGCGTGCACGGCTTCCGCCGGCGGTACCGGTGCGGGGTAAGCGGCGCCGTCGCACCGGGCGACGGCCGGGCCGTGCGACCCGCTCGTCGGCGGCCGGCAGGGCTCGGCAACCGGCTGGGCCCCGGTCACGTCGTGCTCGTGTGGCGCCACCGGCTCGACGGCGACGCCCGGGATCGTCGTCGACGGGTCCGGCCGCTGCTCCGTCGGGCGGAACGCCGCCAGGTCCCGCTCGGCCGCGGACGGCAGGAGCGTCCCCACCGCGACTGAGCCGAAGGACATCGCGGCCACGATCAGGACGAGCGGGCCGCTCCACCTCGACCACCGTCCGGCAGGCTCGTCTGCGGTCACCGTCGCCTCCGCAGCACCGGCACCAGCAGAGCCAGAGCGGCCAGGGCGAGCACGGGAAGGTCCCCGCTGCGGGCGTAGGGCGTCAGACCGGTGCGTAGCGGCACGGGCGCCCGCAGCAGCGCCGGGTCGCCGAGCGTGCTCTGCTCGAGGACCCGCCCGTCGGGAAGGACGATGACCGAGTAGCCGGTGGGGGCGGACTGGAGCACCGTGCGCCCGAACTCCAGGGCCCGCATCCGCGCGCCGGCGACCTCGATCGCCGGGACGTCCTCGGTGACGTAGGACGCGGCGTTGGTGGGCACGAGCACGATCTCGCCGCCTGCTGTGACGGCCTCCCGCACGCGGTCGGCGAAGAGCACCTCGTAGGAGATCACGACGCCGAGCGGCCCGAGCGGCGAGGCCAGCAACGCGGTGCCCTCGCCGGGGATCGCGTCCCGAGGGACGAGGGCGGTCAGGTCCGTGAGCCGTTCGAGCAGCTCACGACCAGGGATGTACTCACCGAACGGAACCCGGTGCTCCTTCTCGTAGCGGCCCAGGATCTCCCCGTCCGGCCCCCACAGCACGGCAGCGTTGCGGAACCCGGCGCCCTGGTTCTCCACCACCCCGACCACGACAGCGGCGGCCAGCCTCCGGGCCAGTTCGGCGGTGCGGCGGTCGCCGGCGGAGCCGGCCACCGTGCCGGTCACGCTGATCACGGTCTCGGGGAGCAGGACCAGATCGGGAGAGTCCGTGATCTGCTCGGCCACCCTGAACTGCCGGTCCGTGGTGTCCTGCGGGTTCGTGAACACCGCCCGCAGGCCACGCGGGCCCCCACCCTGCACGACCGCGACATCCAGCGTCCCGGTGTCCGTCGTGCGGATCGTCGCGCCGACGGCGATCGGGAGCACGGCCACGGCGACCGTCAATGCCACGACGCGGATCCGGGAGCGTCCCCGCGCCTGAACGAGCGCTGCCAGGGCGACCCCGGCCGTCGCGGCGCACGCCGTGACCAGCAGCGACCCACCGAGCGGAGCGGCAGCTGCAAACGGCCCGTCGAGCTGGGAGTGCACCAGCGCCGGCAGCGGGAACCCGTCGAACGGGAACCGGGTTTGCGCCGCCTCCAGCAGCACCAGCGCCGCGGGCAACGTCCACCGCCCCCCCGGCCGGGTCGCCGGTACCAGCGCCACCGCCGCAGCCAGCATGAGCGTCTCCACGAACGCGATCCCGAGGTACCCGGCGATCGAGAACCCGCCGATCCAGCCGAGCGTGATCCCGTAGAGCACGGCTCCAGCGACCGCGCCGGTCAGCAACCGTCCACGCGCGGTCCGTCCCTGCAGTGCGACCGTCAGCACGGCGGCGCCGAGCGGGAGCAGCAGCCACCACTCGCGAGGCGAGGACCCGAGCACCCACAGCACACCGGCGACCGCGGCCGCGACTCCGGCGAGCGGACCGGACAGCACCGGACCGGGCGGGGACGCCACGCTCGGAGGAGCAGCGGAGGACGAGGTCGTAGCGGAACGAATGAGGTCCTCCTGGGGTCGATTCGGCCCTCATCATCTACTAAGCGTCGTAGAAGTTGCCCAGGGGCCCGGCTCGGCGTCGAGACCAGGGTTGACCGACGGTGCCTCCAACCAACTTTTCGATACGGCGGCGAGGATGGTCGCCCAGGTGGCATCGGCCAAGGTCGTCGGGCGCGGGCTGTGACTTGACCGCAGTCCCGATGGGAGGCACCGTCAGGGCACACCATCGTGGCGCGGTCGGCACGCGGACGGAACCGTCATGAGAGGTACTGCCCTCAAGGTCGTCGCGGCGCTGCTCGTGGTCTGGCTGGTGATGTCCGTCGTCGGCGCGCTGGTCAGGGGCCTGTTCTGGTTGACCGTCGTCGGCGTGCTTCTGTTCGCGGGGACGGCCGTCTACGGCTACCTCCGGCGCCGCAGTCCCGACCAGCGCTCGCTGCCCTGACCGCACCGGGCGAGATCACCGAGGTGGAGTCGTTGCTGCAGCAGGCGTGACGACCGGGGTGGCGGTCCGGCCGCAGGCCAGACCCACCGCGCCGCGAGGTCCAGGACGCGCAGACGAGTGCATCGATCAGCCGAACGGCGCTACCGGACTGGGCTTCGGACTCAATGCCCGTGCCCTTCGCCGTGCTCGTGGCCGTGCCCATCCCCGCCGTGCCCATCCCCGCCGTGCCCACCCCCGCCGTGGTCACCTCCCTGACCGTGCCCGCCCTGGTCGCCGGGGCCGTGGGGTTCGGTGGAGATGGCGCGGCGCCGCGGAGGGATCCGAGATTCACCGAGTTCGCGGCGTAGCGCGCGCAGGGTTGCCGGGTCAGGGCGCCCTCCCTGGCCGAGGAGCTCGCGCAGCCGTTCCCACCACGCCTGGTCATCGCGGGGCCGCAGGTTGCGGGACTCGCTGTTGCAGATCCGGACGAAGCGGCCGGTGCTGGGGCGCCCGGTCCCGTCGATGACGAACAGCAGGTAGGTGCCGACGATCGCGACCTCCGGGTCGGCCGGTACCCGGGCCAGCACGACGTCGCCCTTGTCGCGGCGGAACTTGCAGGTGATGTGGCGCTGGTCTGGGTTGAAGTTGTGGGTGACGGTGCCAGCCCGCAGTAGCACGACCTTCTGGACGGCGGCCGCGTCGGGTGTGCGGATCTCGATGTCGTCGCCGTGGCAGGCCATCGGCGGGGCGCCGGTGATGGTGGGTCGGCGCCCGCAGAAGTACCACGGCTGGAAGATCTCGATGCGCAGCTCGCGGTTCGCGAGGCCCGCGCGGGCGCCGAAGTTGGACCCGGCGACCCAGACGGCTCCGTCGGGCATCAGGAGCGCGACGCTGTGGTAGCCGCGCACGATCGGTGACTCGGGCAGGACCCGCCAGGTGCCGGTGGCCGGGTCGTAGGACTCGGGGGCGCGCACGCCGGTAGTGTCGTCGCTGCCGTTCTTCAGCCCGCCCTCGATCAGGATCTCCCCGGTGGGGAGGATGACCGAGTCGGCGTTCTCCCGCACCGGGTTGACGTCCCCGGCGGCGGGGTGGTCGAACAGGGCTCGAGTGGTGGGGATCCAGCCGCGGCCGATGTCGCCGGTGTCGAGGATGTAGGCGGTCGACCCGCCGGCTTCCATGATCCGCGCCCGGTAGCCGTCGGCGGGGGTCAGCGGTAGCAGTACCGAGGTGGTGTCCTGGGCGAACCAGTTGTCGTAGATCGGTTCGGGTGGCGGGGCGATGACGTCGTCCCAGTCGGTGGGGTCGGTGTAGGGATGCCACCGCTCCAGGCGCCGGTTGGCCATCGGCGACATGGAGATCACGGTGCCGTCGGGGAGCACGTGCAGCCGGGGGTACTCGTAGCGTCGGGCGTCGACGGTGTCGATGTTCCCGTAGTCGGTGGTCCCGACGATCGACCAGGTGCCGGTGGCCGGGTCGTAGAGCTCCAGGGAGTTGTTGTTGTGCCGGCTGTCGTCGATCTCGGGATGTCCGGAGACGGCGAGCACCCGCCCGTCGGGCAGGGTCACCAGGGTGGGATACCACTTCCCGCCGGTCTTCTCGACGTCGAGGCCCGCGGCGACCTCGGACGGGCGCTGGGTCACGAGCTTGCCGGTGACCTGCCAGTTCTCCGTGACGGGGTCGAAGAGGTAGGCGTCGCGGAGCCCGATGAAGTGCCCGGGCGGGTGGACGCCTCCGCCGCCCCACTTGCGCGTGCCGCCGGCGGCGAGGATGCGACCGTCGGCGAGCTGGGCGTGGCCGGCGCAGAACAGGTCGGCATTGCCCGGTAGCCCGGTGACGGTGGTGATGGTGTGGGTGGTGCAGTCGAACAGGCGGGTGTGGTCGACGTCGCCGGAGGCGTTGAGGCCGCTGTCGTGCTGGTCGCCGCCGAAGTAGACGATCTTCCCGGTGGGGAGCAGGGCGGCGTGCACGGCGAGGATCCCGGCGGCCTGGCCGCCGCCGACCTGGATCCAGCGGCCGCGGAACTCCTCGACGATCACCGGCCGGCCCGGTCGGGACGTCCGGTCGCACAGCCGCTGGGTCGCCCGCACCTCGTCGCCGACGGCCAGCTGCCCGCTGACACCGACGGTCACGTCCTGCCCGCCGCTGGCCGCGCTGCCGCGGAAGATGCCCTCGACGAACACCTCGACGCGCGCGCCGGGCACCACGCCTTCCACGTGGACGGCGGCCTCGCACGAGTACAGCGGTGCGACGACCTTCGGCGGTGGCAGTTCCTCGGCCCGCCCCACCCGGACCGGGGTCGACTGCGAGCTGACCAGACCACAGCCCCGCTGCTCGGCGGTGATGTCGTCGCCCTCGATGAGCAGGGGAGCGACCGGCACGTCCACCTCCGACGTGCGCGCGGTGAGCTCCCCGATCGGTGCGCCGAGCAGCGCCGAGATCACGTAGACGCGCGACCCGACGTGCACGTCCGACACGCGGACGGCCGCGCCGCACTCGAACAGCGGATCGTGCACCCGCGGTGTGGGCAGCGACGACGGTGCCGGATCGACCAGCACCCCCAAACCGGGACCGCTCCACTCGCCGCACAGCTCCTGCTCCGCGGTGACGACCACGCCGCCCGCCAGCGGCGGCACCAGCAGGTCGTAGTCGCCGTCGACCGGCGACTCGGCCATGCCCAGCTCGACCCCGTCGACCAGGATCCGCACCCGGGCGCCCATCACCAGCCCGCTGAGCACCACGGTCGTGCTTCCCGCGCAGAGCGGCGGCACCACGTTCGCCGGCGGCACCGGGGTGTTGTCCGCCACCGTCACCGGGTCGGCGTCGGCGCTGCGCAACTGGCAGCGGCCGTGCAGCTCCTGCTTGGCGCTGACCGTCTCGCCGAGGGCCAGCGGCGGGTTGACCCCCATCCAGAGCGCGCTCTGGTCGAAGCAGGCGTGCAGGTTCGGTCCGGCGCTGCGCATGAGGACGACGTGCGCACCGTGCACGATGTTCTCGACGGTGACCCGGCGCTCGCACTCGTGCAGCGGCGCCCGCACCACTGGGGTGGGCAGTGTCCGGAGCTTCTCCACCAGGACGTCCACCGCGGGGCCCGCGGTGACGGTGCCGGGCGTGCCGCACGCCTCCTGCTGCGCGGTGATCGACATACCGGCCGCGAGCGGGGTCGTGAGGTGGAACCGGGCGTTGCCGTCGTAGCTCTCCCCGCTGCCCAGCACCGTGGCCCCGTCACGCAGCTCGACCTTCGCGCCCGGTACCAACCCCTCCAGCCACACGCACGTGCCGCACTGGTTGAGGTGACTGCGGAAACCGACCCCGCCGACCGTCGGCGGCCGGGCCTGCACCGCGACGGACTCGGAAGAGGCGATGCTGGTGTCCAGGCCCAGACTCTGCGTCGCGGTGACCTGCTGACCGGCCGACAGCGACCCGGTCAGCACGAACGTCTCGTCCGACCACGTGGCGACCCCGGAGCCGACGGCCACACCGTCGGCGAAGATCGTCACCGTGGCCCCGGTCAGCTGGCCGTTGACCCGCACCGACCCGCTGCACTCCGAGAGCGGGCCGACGACACGAGGAGGAAGCAATGCCACGGCAGACCTCCCTGGTAGCGAATGACCGACGTCAGCAGGAGTAGCCAGGGGGTGCCGCTGATACCAGCTCAGCTGTCGATGTGAGGTTCCCTTTCTGTCCAGCAACCCGACGCCGCCGAGCCAGCGGAACATCACCGGAGCGATTCAGTTCAGCGCGACTCTGTACGACTTGGGAGGGTCTGCTGGGCGGTCCTGCCGTCGTCCATGGGCATGGACACGGCGCACTCACCCGCACCCGCCTCGCGGCAGCAGTCGCCTGGCACCGCAGGTGTCGTTCCAGTCCAGGACATCACTGACGCATCTACGCCTCGCTCACAGTGGACGAAGAAGAAGGCCGCTGGCGACCAGTCTGCGGACCACAGTTGTCCTTGTGTCGTCAGGCAGGGCGATGCGACACAGTCGGCGGGCCCGGGTCAATGCGACGTAGCTGATGCGTACTTCTTCCGCGTCATCGTGAGCACCGGCCGATGACTCGAATGCGGACGCGAGTCGCTCCGCTGGGCTGGGTCTTCCGGAACGGCCCTTGCCGATCACGAGCAGGACCGCGGAGCGGGTGCAGCCCTTGATGTCGTGCACGGTACGAGCCCGCAGGGTGGGCTCGACCTTGGCGACGAGTTCGCTCACCTGGAGGGTGCGCATCTCCCGAGTGACACGCAGCCATTGTCCGATCTTGCGCGCGGGTCGATCGCTGAGCCGTGCGACTGCCTCGGTCATGGGGCGGCGTAGGTCTTCGGTCCAGGAGCCGAGGTCGGTGTCCAGGGCAGGGGCGTCGGTGAGCAACGCCATCGACGCTTGCCGCAGAACCCAGCGGACGTCTGCGGGCTCGCCGGTGAGATCCTCCCGGTCCCAGGCGATGACGGCCAACGCTCGATCGAGCCGATCGAGGTCGCGACGGCCGATGGCGGCGCCGTGTCGTTCTGCGTGGACCAGCCGCGCGATCATGACTGCGTTCTTGTTCATCTTCTCCGGGGTCGCACCCCCGTTGATGATCTCGACGAGGTCGTTCTTGCGTGCAAGCACTGCAGCCTCATCCGGCTGCTCATCGAGTTCGATCAGGCGGGCACGGAAGGGCTCGACAGCTGCTGCGGGGTCGCCGGCCGGGTACAGCGTCAACTCGGGTTGCCAGGTGCAATCACGGTCGGGGCCGGTAGCGACGTCAGGATTCTCGCGGCTGTGCAGCGGTGCGGTCAGGTTGCAGATCAGCTGCGAACTGCGCCGGTTCTCGGTGAGGGCGACGCGCTGCAGTCCGCGGTCGCGTGCGAGTTCGGCGCAGCCTGCGGGGTGAGCCCCGTTGTAGGAGTAGATCGACTGGTCGAGGTCGCCGACCAGGGTGAGGGAGGCGAGGGTCCCGGTCTCGTGGAGCTGACGGAGGCAGGCGAGCTGAAGTTCGCTGGTGTCCTGGGCCTCGTCGACCAGGATCTCGTCGAAGCGGTGGGTGATCGCTGTGGCGACCCACGGGTGCCGTCGGAGGACCTGTAGTGCCCAGTACATGGCGTCGTCCATGGAGACCCAGCCGCGGTGGCGGGCAAGTCTGAGCTTCTCGCTCCGGGCGTGGTCGCCGCGCATCGCGACCGCCTTCACCGGGGAGTAGGGGAATTTGGGGTCCTTGGCGCGGATGCACATCGATCCGTCCTGCTGAAACTGGAAACGGTCCAGTCCGAGGCGGATGGTCGGCTTGTCGAAGACGACCGACGGCCACGACGACGCGTCCGGGCCCAACACCCGCGGGCTGCCCGCGCAGCCGATCACCAGTTGCCCGAACGGGTGCAGCACGTAGCGCAGCAGGAACTGGTGCAGGGTGCCGCTGAAATGCTGCGGCCCGAGGGTGAGCCCGACGTCGTGGGCGAGGGTGTCGCGCAGCTCGTCGATGCCTGTGTTCGTGTAGGAGCAGAGGGCGACCGTGTGGCCGTCCTCAACCAGCCGCGCGACCCTGACCGCGGCGACGCGGGTCTTGCCGCTGCCGGGGCAGGCGGCAAGGAAGAGATCGCGTTCGACGAGCACCGCGGGGAGCTGATGGGCGGTCACCAGCGGCCCGGGCTCGCGGAGGGGGTCCAGGTGACGGAGCTCGGTCACCGTGTGCGCGCAGGAGGTGTTGTGTCGGTCGCAGCAGAACGATCGTCCGTTCCCACTGCGCGGGCGAGTGGTGATGTGACGTGCTCGATGGCGTCCAGCAGGTAGCGCGGCGGTTCCAGTCGTCGCGGCGCGTTCGTGCGGTCGGTCGAGGCGCTCATCAGCTCGACCAGCGACTGAGCGAACTCCCCCTTGATCTTCTTGACGGCCTTGATCAACGCCGCTGCTCGTTGCTCAGCGGTTGCTTCCGTCAGGGTGCGGCGAAGCCGCTCGGTCACGCGGGGGCGCAGTGGGGTGAGTGCGTCGAGCAGCAGCTCCCAGTTGCCGGCGACCACGAGGTCCCACTCGAGGGTTTCCCGAGCTATGCAGATCTTCAGGTTCCCGCCCGCCCCGACGACGCGCTCCCTCAGCCGCGTGGCGCGTGAGGACATGGCGATGTCCAGATCTTCCTGCTCGGCAGGCTGGGCATCGTTGCTGCCGGACTGCGTTCCGGCGGGCTGCGCGAGCGTACTGTCGTCCGATTCGTCGTCGGTGTCATCCTCCTCGTCGGGATCTGCATCGGTGACCACAGCGCAGGGGTAGGGCAACCGCTCAGGCCCGAACAATCCGACGAAGGGACCGAACGCGACTCCGCCGACGTTCACCACGGTGACGCCGTGGACCGACAACGAGCGACCTTGCTGCTGCGCAATGGCCGGAAGTAGCAGTTGCTCGGCGATTCCCTCGACCAGGATGGCCCCTCGGGCGAACAGCAGGGAGGACTTGGTGACGTCGAGGAAGCGACGTAGATGGGCGAGCTCGCGGGGGGCGAGCCCGAATGTGGCGGGCTGCCGCCCGATTGCCGGGCTCTCGGTGTCGGTCCGGGTGAGGACGGTGACCCGTTCCACCTGCGCGGCTGCGGCGAAGTTCGGCGAGTGGCTGGACATGACGACCTGGGCGGCGGGGCTGCTCTCGGCTTCCAGGAATCGCATGAGCAGGTCCTGGAGCTGTGGGTGGAGATGCGCTTCGGGTTCCTCGACCAGTAGCAGCCGCAGCGCACCGTCCTCGGAGGTCTGAGACAGGGCCGACAGCAGTACCGCCATGTAGATCAAGTTGTTGTAGCCCAGCCCGTTCTCGGCCAGCTCGAGGGGGTGGATCCGGCCCGCCAGCGCGCGCAGTGTCGCCACGATCCGGGAGAACTCGGGATCGGCGAACGCCAGTGCGCTCTGCTGGGACAGTGCGCCGGCACCGGTCATGGCGGTGAACCGCTTGTGGATCCGCGACTGCGCATCGCTGATCACACCGACCTGGGCGAGATCGGAGTTCGCCTTCGACACGATCTTCTCGATCGCTGAGCGGTCGGCGTGCTCCCCCGGGGCGAGTGCGTCGAGAAGGTGCGCGAGACGGTTGTCCCGCCCCGGACGCAGATCCGCAGCGGCGTCCCGCAGCGGCGGCAGGTAGGTGAACGTCACGGCCTCGCGGGCCCAGCGTTCGACGTCGGCATGCTCGCTGTCCCCGCCGAACCACTCGGTGCTGACCTTGCCGGCTGCGCTGATCCGCGCGCGTAGTCGGAGTCGTGCGGTGCCCGGACCCAATGTGGGCGACAGGCAGGTCACCAGACGTCCTTGGTCGGCGGCGTCGAGCCCGTGCAGTTCGGCCTCTGTCAATGGCCAGTTGGATCTCCCCGCTGGCGGCCAGAAGTTCTCCCCACTGGTGGCCAGATGTTTCTCCCCGACGGCGGCCAGATAAGTCCCCGCCCTCGGTCGTGCTCGGTCAGTTCAAGGCGGTGACTCCCTTGCCG
>JAPLAT010000485.1 GCA_026393175.1 Pseudonocardiales bacterium | reverse complement strand
CTGGGCCGCGGCACCGGGGGTGGCCTGCCCCGGGCAGGAGGCCCCGCCACCGCCTGCGGCGGCGGAGGAGGCGGGCGCGCCCGCCCCGCTGGCGATCCCGGACGAGCCGGTGGGCGGGCTGGGCACCTGCGGCGACGCCGTCGCGGGAGGGGCCGTCGTGCCGCCCGAGGTGACGGTGGCGTCGTTCGTGGTCGCCGACCTCGACACCGGGGCCGTCCTCGCCGCCCGGGCCCCGCACGCCCGCCACCGGCCCGCCTCGACGATCAAGGTGCTGCTCGCGCTCGTGGCCCTGCGCGCCCTCGACCCCGACCTCGTCGTCGAGGGCACGGCCGAGGACCTGCGCATCGACGGCAGCCGCGCCGGCCTCGGCCCCGGCGGCCGCTACACGGTGCGCGAACTGCTCGGCGGGCTGCTGCTCAACTCCGGCAACGACGCCGCGGCCGCCCTGTCCCGCGCGCTGGGCGGGGACGCCGTCGCCGTGGCGGAGATGGCCGACGCGGCGGCGGCGCTCGGGGCGCTCGACACCCGGCCCGTCACGCCGTCGGGGCTGGACGGGCCGGGCTCGGCGACGTCGGCCTACGACCTCGTCCTGCTGTTGCGGGCCGCGCTGCGCGAGCCCCTGTTCGGGCCGACCCTCGCGCTCCCCTCCATCCCGTTCCCCGGCTACGCGGACATGCCGGGGTTCACGCTGTCCAACTCCTCGCGCTTCCTGGCCCGCTACCCGGGCGCGCTCGGCGGGAAGACCGGGTTCACCGAGGCGGCGCGCCACACGTTCGTCGGCTACGCCGAGCGCGACGGCCGCCGGCTCGCGGTCGCCGTCATGCGCGGGGAGCAGGCCCCCGTCCCGGTGACGGCGCAGGTCGCCGCGCTGCTCGACCTGGGCTTCGCGCTCCCGGCCGGCGTCGCCCCGGTCGGGGAACTGGTGGACGGTCCGCCCGCCCCGGCCCCGACCACCACCCCGGCGCCCCCGGTCGCGGCACCCCCCGACCCGGTGCCGCCGCCCGCGGCCGACCCGCAGGCCGGCCCGGCGACCTGGCCGGTGGCGGCCGGCCTCGTGGTGCTGCTCGGCGCGGCCGGCCTGCTCCTGTGGCGCCGCCGCCGCTGACCCGCCGAGGGTGCACCCCGTGGGCCCGGGACCGGACGGGCTGCACCCTCGGGGGCGCTCGGGAGCGGCCGTCAGGGCTGCCGCGGCGCCACGATCCGCACGTCGGCCCGCACGCCCTGCGCGGCGAGCTGCTCGGCCATCTGCTCGGCGGCCCGGGCGGCGACCTCCCGGCCGACAACCCGGGGCACGAGCGTGCCGAACCGGCGCGCCGCCCACGACTCGCGGGCGGCCAGCTCGCCGGCGTTGAGGATCTCGACCGCGAGCAGCGGGTGCACCGGGGAGGTGCGCCGGGCGTCGATCGCGTCGTCCGCGGCCGGGCGGGGCAGCGCCGCCTCCCGGTCCCGCAGCCGCCGGGCCGCGCGCACCAGCAGCACTGCCGCCGCGACCTCGGCCCCGAGCACCAGGACGGCCACCGCCGTGACCACGACTCCACCGGTCGTCATCGCCGGATCGTACCGCCGGTAACACCTCAGGCGCGGCGGCGGCCCAGCAGCAGCCCGCCGAGCAGGCCCGCGCCCAGCAGCCCGGCCGCGGCGGGAGCGCTGGGACCGGACCGGACCGTCACCTCGGAGTGGATGACCGCGGGCCCGGGCACCTCGACCGGCTCGTCCTGCTCGTTCTCCTTCGACGTCGCCGCCCAGGCCGTCACGAACAGGATGAACCGCGAGGTGAAGAACGCGAACACCATGAGACCGATGAACGGGCCGATGATCTGGCCGGTCGGCGAGTCCGTCACCGACGCGAGGTAGACGGTCATCACCTGCTTGAGCACCTCGAACCCGACGGCGCCCAGCACGGCGGCCTTGGCGGCGCTGCGCAGCGTGGCGTGCTCGCGGGGCAGCCGGGCGATCACCCAGAGGAAGATCAGCCAGTTGGCGGCCAGGCCGAGCAGGACGCCGAACAGCCCCAGCAGGAACCTCGCCCACCCCTGCTCGGAGAGCCCGACCAGCTCCAGGATCGTGCCGGTGAACCCGAAGACGAGCCCGGTGATCGCGAACGAGCCGACCATCGCCGCGCCCAGGCCGATGAGCGTGAGCAGGTCGAACAGCGTCTTCTTGACGATCGGCGGGGCGGTGGGCGGCTGGCCCCACTGCTCGGAGAGCGCCTCGCGCAGGTTCGACATCCACCCGATCCCGGTGTAGAGCGCGCCGAGCAGGCCGATGATCCCGATCGTGCCGCGGGACTCGATGGCGTTGTCGACGATCGGGTTGATCAGGTCGTCCAGCCCGGCCGGGGCGTTGGCGCTGATGCCCGCCTTGAGCTGGTCGAGCAGGTCGGGCTGCAGGAACAGGACGTACCCGAGCGCGGCCACCGACACCAGGATCAGCGGGAACAGCGCGAGGACGCTGAAGTAGGTGATCGCGGCGGCGTAGTGGTCGCCGTGGCGCTCGGTGTAGCGGGCCCCGGCGCGCACGAGATGGTCCAGCCAGGGGTAGCGCGCCCGGTAGCGCTCCAGCATCGTCGGCTCCGCGGGCTTGTCCCCGTCGGGCTTCTCCGCCTCGGCGGCCCGGGCGCGGACGGCGTCCGCATCCCTGTCGACGGCTACGGCCACGCGCTCACGTCCTCATCTGGTGGGTCAGGTCGGGGGCAGGAACCCGATCTTGTCGTGGACGTCGGCCAGCGTCGCGCCGGCGACCTCGCGCGCCCGGGTGGCTCCTCGGGAGAGCACCCGGTCGAGTTCGGCCGGGTCGTCCAGATACGCCTGTACCCGTTCCGCGAGCGGGGCAGTGAAATCCGCGACGATCTCCGCGAGGTCCTTCTTCAGGTCCCCGTAGCCGCGGCCGGCGTAGTCGGCCTCCAGCTCCGCGATCGTCCGCCCGGACAGCGTGGAGTGGATGGTGAGCAGGTTGGACACGCCCGGCTTGGCCGCCGGGTCGTAGCGGATCTCCCGCTCGGCGTCGGTGACGGCCGAGCGGATCTTCTTCGCGCTGACCTTCGGGTCGTCGAGCAGGTTGACGATCCCGGCGGGCGAGGACGACGACTTGCTCATCTTCGCCGTGGGGTCCTGCAGGTCGAAGATCTTCGCGGTGCCGCCCAGGATGTAGGGCTCGGGCACCGTCAGCGCCTTCCCGAAGCGGGAGTTGAAGCGCTGCGCGAGGTCGCGGGTCAGCTCGACGTGCTGGCGCTGGTCCTCGCCGACGGGCACCCGGTCGGCCTGGTAGAGCAGGATGTCCGCGGCCTGCAGGATGGGGTAGGTGAACAGCCCGACCGTCGCGCGGTCGGAGCCCTGCTTGGACGACTTGTCCTTGAACTGTGTCATCCGGCCGGCCTCGCCGAAGCCCGTCAGGCAGCCCAGGATCCAGCCGAGCTGGCTGTGCTCGGGCACGTGGCTCTGCACGAACACGGTGCAGCGGTCCGGGTCGAGCCCGAGCGCGAGCAGCTGCGCGACGCCGTTGCGGGTGCGGTCGGC
>JAPLAT010000580.1 GCA_026393175.1 Pseudonocardiales bacterium | reverse complement strand
GTTCTGGATGGTCGTGTAGCGGCAGCGGCCGCCCTTCTTCACGATGATCTCGACGACCGCGGAGTGCAGCGAGTCCGACTTGTAGATCGGCGCGGTGCAGCCCTCGACGTAGTGCACGTAGGCACCCTCGTCGACGATGATAAGCGTGCGCTCGAACTGGCCCATGTTCTCGGTGTTGATCCGGAAGTAGGCCTGCAGCGGGATGTCGACGTGCACGCCCGGCGGCCCGTAGATGAACGACCCGCCCGACCAGACGGCCGAGTTGAGCGCGGAGAACTTGTTGTCGCCCGACGGGATCACCGAGCCGAAGTACTCCCGGAACAGCTCCGGGTGCTCCTTCAGGCCCGTGTCCGTGTCGAGGAAGATCACGCCCTGCTCCTCCAGGTCCTCGCGGATCTGGTGGTAGACGACCTCCGACTCGTACTGCGCGGCCACGCCGGCGACGAGCCGGGCCTTCTCGGCCTCGGGGATGCCGAGCTTGTCGTAGGTGTTCTTGATGTCCTCGGGGAGCTCGTCCCAGGACGTCGCCTGCTTCTCCGTGGAGCGCACGAAGTACTTGATGTTGTCGAAGTCGATGCCCGACAGGTCGGAGCCCCAGCGCGGCATCGGCTTCTTCTCGAACATGTCGAGGGCCTTGAGCCGGAAGTCGAGCATCCACTGCGGTTCGGACTTCAGGTGGGAGATGTCGGCGACGACGTCGGCCGACAGGCCACGTCGTGCGGTGGCGCCGGCGGCGTCCGGATCGGCCCAGCCGAAGTCGTACCGGCCGAGCGTCGCGAGCGTCTCCTCCTGGGTGAGGGCCTCAGGAGCGGTCGTCATGCGGACTGCCTCCCAATCGGGATGTCGTGGTGGGTTCGCTCCGCCGGGCCTCGGGAATGGCCGGCGGGACGTGCGTGGTGCACGCGGAGTCCCCGCGCGCGATGGTGGCCAGGCGCTGGACGTGGGTGCCCAGCAGCTCGGCGAAGGCCCGGGTCTCGGCCTCGCAGAGCTCGGGGAACTCCGCGGCCACGTGCGAGACCGGGCAGTGGTGCTGGCACAGCTGCACGCCCTGCCCCGCCTCGCGGGTCTGGGCAGCGTAACCGCGGGCGCTGAGCACCCCGGCGAGCGCGTCGACCCTGGCCGGGGCGCCCTCGGCCTGCCGGACCTGCGCGACCCCGTCGCCCAGGAGCTCCGTCACGCGGCTGCGTGCGAAGCCCTCGACGGCGTCGGGGCCGCCGTGCCGGGCGAGGTAGCGCAGGGCCGCGACCGCGAGATCGTCGTAGTCGTGGCCGAACCGGGCCCGCCCGGCGTCGGTGAGCAGGTAGGTCCGGGGCGGGCGGCCCCGTCCGCGCGGGCGGAGGCGGGGCGCCTCGCGGGCCTCGGCCTCGCCGTCGGCGAGCAGGGCGTCGAGATGCCGGCGGACGGCCGGGGCCGACAGCTCCAGCGCCGCGGCCACGTCGGACGCGGTGATCGGGCCCTGCTCCATCAGCAGCCGGGCGACCGCCTCCCGCGTGCCGCCGTCGCCACCGGGCACGTCGTGCCCGGGGTGGAGGTGCGGCTCGCTTTTCACAACACTCATGTTACCTATATGCCCCGAGGGGGCAAACCCGGCTGCCGTTCGGGTGAGGGCGTTCACGCCCGCGGCGGTGGCTACCCTCCTCACGTGGCCTCTCCCGGTGTCGACGACGCGATCGTGCGGGCGCCGGACCGCGCGCCGCGGGACCCGTCGCGCACCGCGCGGCTGATGGGGCTGACCGGGTCGCTGCTCATGGCGGGCGGGTCGCTCGGGTCGGGGGCGCTGCCCGTCCCCAACCCGCTGTTCGGCATCCGCGTGCTGAGCCTGCCCAGCCGCAACGCCACCGTCGCCATCGCCATCACCTACGCGGGCATCGGCATGGTCGTGCTGGCGTGGCTGTGGATCGGCAAGATGCTGCGCAGCAAGGGCGCCGTCGCCCCGGCGCCGGACCCCGGCAGGCTCTTCCGCACGGCCGTGCTGTGGGCCCTGCCGCTCGCCGTCGCCCC
>JAPLAT010000356.1 GCA_026393175.1 Pseudonocardiales bacterium | reverse complement strand
CGCTCGCCGGGCCGCCGTCGTCCTACCAGCCCCCCGCGGCGGGTGCGTGGGGCCCGCCCCCCGCCCCCGGCCCGTACGGCGCTCCCCCGCCCGGGCGGTTCCCGCGCACGGCGGTGCTGGTGGGCGCGCTGCTCGTGGTGGCCGTGATCGCCGTGGCCGTGGTCGCGGCCCTGCTGCTGCCGCGCTGAGGGCGGCGCGGGCCGGGGCGGGTCGGGGGCCGGCCGCTCAGCGCGGGAGCGCCGCGAGGCCGTCCGCCACCTGCTCCGCGGTGCCCAGCCGGGCGGAGCCCTCGGCCAGGCAGGCGCGCACCAGCTCGGCCTCGGCCGGACCGAGGCCGGGGTGCAGCTGCGGGCTGCCCGAGAGCACCTTGCGGATCGCCAGCAGCGGCTGGGTGTCCGGGAGGTCGCCGAACAGGCCCGCACCGGCGAGCGCGCGGTGGATCGTCGCGCCCAGGGACCACACCTCGGTGCGCCGCGACGGGCGGGCCCCGGCGAGCAGGTCGGGATCGGTGAACTCCACGGAGCTGGCGCGGCCCATGCCGGTGAGCGTGCTGCCGGGGCTGAGGAAGCGGGCCAGGCCGAGGTCGGAGAGCCGCCCGCCGGTGGGCGGGCCGCCCGCGGGGCCGGCGAGGAGCACGTTGCCCGGCTTGACGTCGCCGTGGGCGAGGCCTGCCTCGTGCAGGGCGTGCGCGGCGCGCGCGGCGTGCTCGAGGGCGAGCAGGACGTCGGCGCGGCCCAGCGGGCCCGCCGGGGCGGCGAGCGAGCCCAGCGGGAAGTACTCCATGGCGTAGACGAAGCTGTCCTCGAGCACCGCGTCGTAGACCCGCACGAGGTACTCCGAGCGCACCGCGGCGAACGCCCGCAGCTCGCGCACGCCGCGCTCGTAGGCCTGCTCGCCGACGCGGTCGCCGAACACCTTCAGCGCCACGTACTCGTCGGTCAGGCCGAGCCGCGCGGGGGGCCGGGCCAGCCAGAACCGGCCGTGGTTGCCCTCCCCCAGCAGCCGCACGACCTCGTAGTCGGCGACCGCGCCGGGTGTCGTCGTCACCGAAGCGTCCACTCGCACTCCTGGGCCGGATCGGCAGGTCCGGGAGCCCTGCCGTGACGGATAACATACGCGCGCCCCGGGGTCGTGCCGACGCCCGTGGGGCGCGTCGGGGGGCGCGGACGACGACGGTGGCCCGGCCACCACGGGAGGCGGGGACCCATGGACCTCAAGCACGTGATCGCGTTCGTGCTGCTCGACATCGCGATCGTGGTCGTGGCCGCCCGGCTGGTCGGCAGGCTGTTCCGCCGGCTGGGCCAGCCCGCGGTGATCGGCGAGATCGTCGCCGGCATCGCGCTGGGCCCGACGCTGCTCGGCGCGCTGCCCGGCGACCTCGACCAGGTCCTGTTCCCGCCCGACGTGCGCCCCTACCTGTCGGTGATCGCCCAGCTCGGGCTGGCGCTGTTCATGTTCATCGTCGGGCTGGAGGTCGACCTCTCGCTCATCCGCGGCCGGGCCCGGGCGGCCGGGGCCGTCGCGGCCGGGTCGCTGGTGCTGCCGTTCGCGTTCGGCGCGGCTGTCGCGCTCGTGCTCTACCCGCTGCACGACACGGTCGACGGCGAGACCATCCCGCCCCTGGCGTTCGTGCTGTTCCTCGGCGTGGCGATGTCGATCACCGCGCTGCCCGTGCTGGCCCGCATCCTCACCGAGCGCGGCATGCAGCGCACCCCGCTGGGCGTGCTCGCGCTCGCCTGCGCCGCGATCGACGACGTGCTGGGCTGGTCGCTGCTCGCGATCGTCGTCGCCGTGGCGGCGGGCGACAGCGTCGGCGGCTCCCTGGTGATCATCGGCTGGACGCTGGTGTTCGTCGCCGTGATGTTCTTCGTGGTGCGCCCGCTGCTGGCCCGCCTGGTGGCCTGGCACGCCCGCGCCGGGCGGCTCACGCCCGACATGCTGGCGGTCGTCCTCGCCGGGCTGCTGGCCTCGGCGTGGGTCACC
>JAPLAT010000648.1 GCA_026393175.1 Pseudonocardiales bacterium | reverse complement strand
CACCTTCAAGTCCGTCGCCGTCAAGGCCCCGGGCTTCGGTGACCGCCGCGAGGCGATGCTGGCCGACATGGCCATCCTCACCGGTGGCGAGGTCATCTCGGAGAAGGTCGGCCTCAAGCTGGAGAACGCCGACCTGTCGCTGCTGGGCACCGCCCGCAAGGTCGTCGTCACCAAGGACGAGACCACCATCGTCGACGGTGCCGGTGACGCGGACCAGATCGCCGGCCGGGTCGCCCAGATCCGCTCGGAGATCGACCGCACCGACTCCGACTACGACCGCGAGAAGCTCCAGGAGCGCCTCGCCAAGCTCGCCGGCGGCGTCGCCGTCATCAAGGCGGGCGCGGCCACCGAGGTCGAGCTCAAGGAGCGCAAGCACCGCATCGAGGACGCCGTCCGCAACGCCAAGGCGGCCGTCGAGGAGGGCATCGTCGCCGGTGGCGGCGTGGCGCTCATCCAGGCCGGTGCCGGCCTGTTCGAGGGCCTCGGCCTGGACGGTGACGAGGCCACGGGCGCGAACATCGTCAAGGTCGCGCTGGAGGCCCCGCTCAAGCAGATCGCGGTCAACGCCGGCCTCGAGGGCGGTGTCGTCGCGGAGAAGGTGCGCGGTCTCGCCGCCGGCGAGGGCCTCGACGCCGCGACCGGTGAGTACAAGGACCTGATCAAGGCCGGGATCATCGACCCCGCCAAGGTCACCCGCTCGGCGCTGCAGAACGCGGCCTCGATCGCGGCCCTGTTCCTCACCACCGAGGCCGTCATCGCCGACAAGCCGGAGAAGAACCCGCCGGCCGGCGGGGGCGACCCCACCGGTGGCATGGGCGGCATGGACTTCTGAGTCCGTCCCACCCCGCACGTCCCGCAGGGGCGGCACCCGATCCGGGTGCCGCCCCTGCGGCGTTCCCGGCCCTCCCGCCCCGGCCCCACCTCGCAGACCCCCGGCCACCTCACAGACCCCGGGTCACCTCACAGACCCCGGGTCACCTCGCAGACGGCCGGCGGTCTGCGCGGTGACCCCTGGGTCTGCGAGGTGGTCGGCCGGGGTCGCGGCCGGCGGTGGCGACGCGTCGCGGTCAGGGGTGTGCCGGGCGGCCGTGGCCGCGGCCCGGGCGGCCAGGGCGGCGCGGAGGTCCGGCGGCGAGAGGACCTCGGCGTCGGGGGCCAGCGCCCACAGCACCCCCTCGGCGTGGGCGCGGTCGCCGAAGCGCAGGTCGAGCAGCAGGCCGTCGGCGTCGGGGGTCTCGGCGTCCACCGCGACGGAGGCGGGGAGGTGCCCGCGCCGGGCCGCGGGGAGCCGCACCCGGGCGCGGACGGTCGGCATGCTCGCGCGGAACCGGGCGCGCCGGGCCTCCCACAGCTCGCCGACGTCGACGGCATCCGGCACGGCCGCGGGCTCGTCGAGCACCTCGGCGGCGCGGACCCGGGAGAGCCGGTACGTGCGGTCCGCGCCGTCGTGCGTCGCGAGCAGGTACCACTGCCCGCCCGCGTCGACCAGGCCCAGCGGGTCGACGGCGCGCCACCGGGGTTCCCGGCCCCGCGAGCCGTAGAGCAGCCGGAGCCGCCTGCCCGCGAAGACCGCCTCCTGCACGGTGCGCAGCACGGCCGGGTCGTCGGCGGGGGCGTCGGCCAGCATCCCCTCCGGGCGCAGGACGACCCGGCCCGCCGCGTGGGTCGCCGACGCGCGCTGGGCGGCCGGCAGCGCCGCGACGACTTTGCGCATCGCCGCGGCCAGCGCGGGGGACGGCGCGCGCGACCCGGCGACGAGCAGGGCGCGCGCCTCGTCGTGGGTGAGCCCGGTGAGGTCGGTGGACCAGCCGGGCAGCAGCGCGAACCCGCCGTCGCGGCCGCGCTCGGCGTACACCGGTACGCCCGCGGCCGACAGCGCGTCGACGTCGCGCAGCACCGTGCGCGGCGACACCTCCAGCTCCCGGGCCAGCGCGGACGCCGTCATCCGGCCGCGGTGGCGCAGCAGCAGGACCAGGGACAGGAGCCGGTCGGCGCGCACGCGGCAAGACTGCCACGGATACACGACACGAGATGTCGTGATTGGCGGCCAGGGTGGGTCCCATGGATGAGCAGACCGACCCCCGCCCCCTCTACGCCGCCGCGCTCGACCACGTCCACGCCCTGATGGCGGGCGCGCACGACCCGGACGCGCCCACCCCCTGCCCGGGGTTCGACGTACGCGCCCTGCTGGGCCACCTCGTCGCCACCGTGGAGCGCGCGAGGGTGATCGGTGAGGGCGGCGACCCGCGCACGGTGCCGCCCGTGGTCACCGGGCTCGACGACCCCGCGGCCGCCTACGCCGCCGGGGCGGGGAGGGCCTTGGCCGTGTGGTCCGACGACGCGCTGCTGGACCGGGCGGTCACGGTCCCGTGGGGCACCGTCCCCGGCCGCGCGGCGGTGTGGGGCTACCTCAACGAGACGCTCGTGCACGGCTGGGACCTCGCCGTCGCCACCGGGCAGGAGCCCGAGGCCGACCCCGCCGTGGCGGGCCCGGCGCTGGCCGCCGCCCCCCGGACCCTGCCGGCCCGGCCGCGCGGCGGGCCCGTCCCGTTCGGCCCCGTCGTCGAGCCCCGCCCGGAGGCGGGCCCCACCGAGCGCCTGGCGAACTGGAACGGCCGCGCCCGGCCCTGAGACGGACGGCGCCCGCGGCTCACTCCTCCGGGAGCAGCACCCAGGCGGCGACGTAGGCGACCACGCCCAGGCCGACGCCGAACACGGTGAGCAGGACCAGCCCGAGGCGCAGCAGGTTGGCGTCGACGCCGAGGTGGGCGGCGGCGCCGCCGCACACGCCGGCGACCATGCGGTCGGTGCGGCTGCGCCGGATCGTGGTGCGGGGGGACGTGGTGACGGGTGTGTTCTCCATGCCGTCCACGGTGCCCGCCCCGGGCGGCGCGGACCTCCGGAAACGCCCCGACCCCGCCCCGGAGGTCGTCCGGGGCGGGGTCGGGGTCGAGCGGGTCAGCTCTCCTGGAAGGGGGCCACGTAGGTCTCGGCCTCCGGGGCGGTGAACAGCGGCGCGACCTCGCGCAGCCCGCCCTCGACGGACGCGTCGACCTGCGCGATGTAGACGCCGCGGGTGGGCGGCGCGCCCGGCGAGCTGTAGTCGAGCACGTCGACCAGGCCCTCGGAGTCGACCGAGGTGAGCGTGGTCAGGGCGTTCTTGACCCCGGCCCGGCTCAGGTCACCGGCCTCGCACGCCGCCTCGAGCACGTTCTGCCACACGACGCCCTCGGTGTAGCCCGTGGTGACACCCGCGTTGAGCGGGGCGTCCGGGTAGGCCTCCTTGTAGCGCGTGGTGACCTCGACGGCCTTCGGGTTCGGCGAGGAGAAGGGCGCGTTGGACGCCGAGACGTACAGGTTGCCCAGCGCCCCGGCCGCCGGGGTCTCCAGCAGCGCGGGGTCGAAGGTCGGGTTGTTGCCCAGCACCGGCACGTTGAGCCCCAGCGCGGTGTTGGCCGCCAGCGCGGACGCGGTCTGGCCGGGCGTCGTGGTCAGCACGATGACCTTGACGCCGGCGCCCCGCATGCCGGTGACGATGCCGGTGAGGTCGTTGTCGGTGGAGGTCACCTTGGCCTCGTTGATGGTGAGGCCGTGCTGCTCGGCGTAGTACTGCGAGCCCTTGAGGCCGTTGCCGCCGTACTCGCCGTCGATGTAGATGTGCCCGATGGTGTCGCCGTCGGCCAGCAGACCCTGCTGCTGCAGGTAGGCCAGGCCGTTGATGATCTCCAGGTCGTAGGTGGTGCCGATCATCATGATGCCCGGGTTGTCGAGCACCTCGGAGCTCCACGACGCCGGCGCGGCGAGCATGTTGTCCTCGATGAGGTTCGGCTCGAGCGCGGCGAGCACCGGGGAGCCCAGCAGCTGCACCATGCCCAGGACGTTCGGCTCGAGCTGCGGGTACAGCGTCTTCGCCACGTCGGCCTTGTAGCCGTGGTCGACGACCTCGATCTCGATCTGGCGGTCGCAGATCCCGCCCGCCGCGTTGACGTCGTCGGCCCACAGCTGGTTGCCGGCGTTGAGGCCCGCACCCAGGTTCTTGAACACGCCGCTGGTGTCACCCATGATCCCGAGCGTGATCGTCGTGTCGGTGACGCCGACGTCGGTGATCACGCCTCCGGCTCCTGCGGTGCCGCCCGCCGTGTCCGCCGTGCTGCCGCACGCGGCGAGCACGAGCGTGCTGGTCAGGGCGCCGGCGATCAGCGCCGACCGCCCGGCTCTACGCGCTGCGATCATCATCGATCCTCTCGGGGGGAGGTCCGACCGCCACCGTCGGCGGGCGGGACAACTGGGGAGCCGCGGCGGGCGAGCAGCCGCCGACCGATGGCGGCCATGCCGCCGGGTTCGAACAGGATCACCAGCACGATCGCGGCGCCGTAGACGAACGCGCTCACGACCACGGCGCTGAACCCGCCGAACTGGGCGTCGGCGAACCAGCCGAACTGCTGGGAGCCGAGCAGGAAGAACTGCTGCAGCCCGAACACGATGGCCGCGCCGACCACCGCGCCCGGCACCGAGCCGAGCCCACCGATGATCACGACGGCCAGGAAGGCGATCGCGACCGTGAGGGAGTAGGTGCCGGTGAACTCGTTCTCGTCGGGCTTGACGAGGTCGAGCCACAGCGCGGTCATGACGCCCGCGAGCCCGGCGAACGCCGAGGAGATCGTGAACGCCGCCGCCTTGACGCGCACGACGTGCACGCCCATCGCGGTGGCCGCGGCCTCGTTGTCGCGCACCGCGCGCCACGAGCGGCCGATGCGGCTGTTCACCGCGCCGCGGGCGAGGAAGTAGCTGCCGAGCGCGAACGCCAGGAACAGGTACCAGAGCCGCTGCTGCTTCTGGATCGCGACGCCGGCGATCGTCGGCGCCGGCTGGGAGTTGGCGAACTCGAAGCCGAACAGCTCGAAGACCGGGGCGTTGCGCCCGCTGGACGTGCCGCCGGAGAACATGTCGAGCGACTGGCCGAGCCACAGCCCGAGGAACACCAGCGACAGCGACGCGACACCCAGGTAGATGCCGCGCAGCCGGCCCGCGACCGGCGCGAAGGCCAGGCCGACGAGACCGCAGAGCGCCACCGCGCCGATGACGGCGAGCAGCGGCGGCAGGCCGAGCCCGACGAGGTCGGCGGACTCCTCCGGGTCGCCGGCGAGCACCGCGTAGCTCACGGCCCCGACGAGCAGGAAGAACGGGTGGGCCAGCGAGAGCTGGCCCGCCTGCCCGACGAGCAGCGTCAGCCCGATCCCGCCGACGGCGCCGATGAGGATGTACTGGGCGAGCTTGAGGTAGGCCACCCCGCCGCTGCCGACGAGGACCGGCAGCAGCAGCAGCACCACGATCAGGACGGCCGTGGCCGCGATCTTGAGCCAGTTGCGGCCGCCGGGGCGCCCCGCGGACGTGGGCCGGGCCGCCGGTGGGGCGGCGGGCGGTGTCATCGTCTCAGACACGACTGAGCTCCTTCGTCCCGAACAGGCCCGACGGTCTCAGCACCAGCACGAGCAGCATGACGAGGAAGACCGCGCTCTTGGAGAACTCGAAGGAGATGTACTGCGCGGACAGCGCCTCGGTGAGCCCGACGACGATGCCGCCGACGACGGCGCCCTCCGTGGAGTCGAGCCCGCCCAGGATCGCCGCGGGGAACGCGATCAGGGCGATCGCGTGCGTGCCGCGGCCCAGGCCGGCGCCGGAGAAGTCCTGCGTGGCCATGAACAGCACCGCGACGCCCGCCAGCGCGCCCGCGACGAGCCACGCCGTGGCCGTGACCCGCGTTCTCGGCCTGGGCGCGCATCGCGACGCCCCACGTGGAGTAGCGGAAGGCGAGCAGGAACGCCGTGATCAGCACGGCGCCGACGACCAGCGCGATCGCCTGGGTGCGGAAGACCGTGAGCCCGGCGATCTGCAGCGGCTGGGAGTCGTACGGGTCGCCGATGAACGGGATGTCGGCACCGACCCGGCGCACGATCTCCTCGGTGATGATCACGTCGATGCCGATGGTGAGCAGCGCGAGGCTGTTGTGGTCGGCGCTGCGCGCGTTGCGCAGCAGCACCCGCTCGATCACCAGCGCCGAGAGCGCCGCCGCCACGATGCCGATGACCGCGGCGGGCACCCAGCCGAGCGAGTCCTTGAGCTCGAAGACCAGGTAGCCGCCGATCAGCACGAGCGAGCCGTGCGCGAAGTTCACCACCTCGGTGGCCTTGAAGATAATCACGAACCCGAGCGCGAGGAGCGCGTAGACCGCACCCTTGCCCAGGCCGTTGACCAGCAGTTGCAGGAACGTGTTCATTCCGCGGCCTCCTCGGCCTCGGTGCCCAGGTAGGCGCGGATGACGTCGGGGTCGGCCTGCACCTGCGCCGGCAGCCCGTCGGCGATGAGCTTGCCGAAGTCCAGGACGCTGACGCGGTCGGCGATGCCCATGACCAGGCCCATGTCGTGCTCGACGAGCAGCACCGAGAGGCCCAGCGCGTCGCGCAGGTCGCGGATCGTCACCGCCATCTCGGCCGTCTCCGTGGCGTTCAGCCCGGCGGCGGGCTCGTCGAGCAGCAGCAGCGTGGGCTCGACGGCGAGCGCGCGGGCGATGTCGACCCGCTTGGCGACGCCGTAGGGCAGCGCGGCCACCGGCGTGTCGAGCCGGTCGGCCACCCCGAGGAAGTCGCAGATCTCCTCGGCCCGCGCGATGTGCCGGCGCTCGGTGCGCCTGCCCAGCCCGAGCCCGCCGGAGAGGAACCCGCCGCGGGTGAGGACGTGGCGCCCCAGCATCACGTTGTCGCGGACCGTGGACCCGGGCGAGAGCGCGATGTTCTGGAACGAGCGCCCGATGCCGAGTGCGGCGAGCCGGTGCGGCGCCAGCGAGGTGAGCACCTCCTCGCCCAGGCGGACCCGGCCCTCGGTCGGCCGGTACAGCCCGCGGATGACGTGGAAGCAGCTCGACTTGCCCGCGCCGTTGGGCCCGATCAGGGCGTGCACGGTGCCGGGCTCGACGGTGAAGGTGACGTGGTCCAGGGCGGTGATGCCGCCGAAGCGCAGCGTCACGTCCTCGACGGCCAGGGGGCGCACGTCCTCCCGGAGGACGAGGTCGGGTGCGGTGGCGGTCATCCCGTCCACCTCGACAGCGTCCGCGACGAGCGGTGCGCCCGCGCCTCCGCCTCCTCCGACTCGGCCTGCGCCTGCGACTCGGCGTGCCCGCCCAGGTAGAGCCGCTGCACGTCGTCGCTGGCGGCGAGCTCGGCGGCCGGGCCGGACAGGGCGACGCGCCCCACCTCCAGCACCACCGCGTGGTCGGCCACCTGCAGCGCCATCGTCGCGTTCTGCTCGACGAGGACGACGGCCGTGCCCTGGTCGTGGATCTCCCGGATCACCCGGGCGATCCGCCCGACCATCTGCGGCGCGAGCCCCAGCGAGGGCTCGTCGAGCAGCAGCAGCTTGGGGTCCGACATCAGCGCCCGGCCGATCGCGAGCATCTGCTGCTCGCCGCCGGAGAGCAGCCCGGCCCGCTGGCCCGCGCGCTCGGTGAGCACCGGGAACAGCCGCCGGATCCGCTCCCGCGACTCCGTACGGGCCTGGGCCGAGCGGGCCCCGAGACCACCGGCGCGCAGGTTCTCCTCCACGGTCATCCGGGCGAAGACCTGCCGGCCCTCGGGCACCGCGACGACCCCGGCCCGCACGATCAGCGCCGGGTCGAGGCGCTCGATGCGCGCCCCGTCGAACTCGATCTCGCCCGCGGACACCGCGCCGCGGTGCAGCGGCAGGGTGCCCGACACCGCGCGCAGCAGGGTGGACTTGCCCGCGCCGTTGCCGCCGAGCACCGCGAGGACGCCATCGGGCGGCACCTCCAGGCCGACGTCGGTGAGGGCGCTCACCGAGCGCCCGTAGCGCACCGACAACCCGCGGACCGTCAGCATGGTCGCTCCTGCATCCAGGCTCCTTCGCCTCGGCGCTCGGCCCCTGGGGACGGGCCGGCCGGGCCATGGTGTGGCCCGGCCCACCCCTCAGGCACCCCCACGTGGAGAGGGAGCGGCCCAAACGTTGACCGTCCGTTATCTCCGGACCGCTCGAACGGGGGGTTCGGCCGTCCGGGCTAGAGGAGACCGGCCTCGCTGGCCTTGCCGATGGCCTCCACCCGGTTGCGCGCGCCGAGCTTGTGCAGGGCGGACTGCAGGTAGGTCTTCACCGTGTTGCGGGCGAGCCCGGTGGTCTCGGCGATCTCCGGGTTGGTGCGCCCCTGGGCGGCGAGGCGCAGCACCTCGTACTCGCGCCGGGTGAGGCCGCTGCGGGCCAGCGCGGCCTGGTTGCCGTCGGGCCCCGGCACCATCCGCGGGTCCGAGACGCGCTCGCCGCGCAGCACCCGGCGCAGCGCCGCCACCAGGTCGGTGGCGGCGGCGTCCTTGAGCAGCGCCCCGTGCGCGCCGGCGTCGAGGGCGGCCTGCACACCGTGGTGGTCGCCGTGGGCGGTGAACACGACGACCTTCGCGGCGGGGCAGCCCGCCCGCAGCCCGGCGACGATCTCCGGGGCGAGCATGTCGGGCAGCCGCAGGTCCAGCAGCACGAGGTCGGGGCGCAGGCCGGGGGCCCGTTCCAACGCCGCCCGCCCGCTCTCGGCGGCGCCGACCACCACCAGCGAGGGCTCCGAGCGCAGCAGCAGCGCCACCCCGTCCCGGACGACGGGGTGGTCGTCGACGACCATCACGCGCGCGACGCTCATGCGCCGGGCACCGGGAGGAACATCCGCAGCGTCGTCCCGCCGTCCTCGTCGTGGACGAGGCTGACCCGCCCGGCCACCCGGGCGGCGCGCTCCGCGAGCATCCGCACGCCCAGGCCGGCGCCCTCACCGCTCTCGACCTCGTGGGGCCTGCCGTCGTCGGCCACCGCGACCTGCACCCCGTCGTCGACGGTGCCGAGGCTGACCACCACGGTCGCCGCCCCCGCGTGCTTCTCCACGTTGAGCAGGCCCTCCCGCACCGCCGCGGTGAGCAGCGCGGTGCGCTCGACGTCGAGCGGCGCCACCGGCCCGAGCTGGACGAACCGGGCCGGCACGCCGGTGCGCGCCTCGAACGAGCGGCAGTGCTCGGACAGCTCGACGGGCAGCGCGCGCTCGGGGCTGGACTCCGAGAGGGCCAGCAGCGACTCCCGCAGCGCCAGCGACGCGGCGGAGACGTCGGACTCCAGCCGGCCCAGCCGGGTTCGCAGGACCGGGTTGTCCGGCAGCGTCGAGCGCAGGTCGCGGACCTGGGCACCGATCGAGAACAACATCGCGCCGACCGAGTCGTGCAGGGAGGCCTGCATCCGCTCCCGCTCGGCGGCGACCGCGGAGTTGCGCCCGGCCTCGGCGCGGTCGGCGAGGCGCAGCGCCCGGGCCGCCTGGCGGGCGATGTCCTGCACGGCCGCGACGGCGGCGTCGCCGAACTCGCCCTCCCCGCGCAGCGCCGCGTACGCGACGGCCACCGTGGCCGGGCGACCCGCCACGTCGTCGAGCACCGGCACGGCGAGCATGGCCGACATCGACTCGCGGCGGACCATGCCGTCGAACTGGTGGGTGATGGCCGAGGAGCTGACGTAGTCGCTCACCCGCACCGGCGCGCCCGAGGCGAGCACCCGGCCGCCGACGCCCTGCCCGATCGGGACGGCGAGGTCCTGCAGGGAGTCGGTGCGGTTGCCCGCGAGCCAGCGGATGACGGCGCGGCCGGGCCCGTCGAGGTCGGAGACGAAGCCGGCGTCGGCGCCCGCGGCGTCGCGGATCAGCCGCGCCGTGCCGTGCAGGGCGAGCACCCTGTCGAGGACCGAGAGCAGCCCGTCCCGCTCGGCCAGCAGCGCGTTGAGCACGTGCTCCTGCTCGCGGGCCCGCTCGACGGCCCGGTCACGCGCCTTCGCCATGCGCGCACTCTCGCACGCGGCCGCGCGGCCGCGGTACGTCCGGTTGCAGAGGTCCGGGCGGCACCGGTCAGCCGCGTTCCAGATCGCGGTCCGCCGCCGCGTCGGGGGCGGCGCGCGGGGCCGGGACGCCGCCCGCCGGAGGGAACGCGGTGCCGGGGCGGCGCGGGGGCACGGGGACCTGCCGGTCGCGCAGCCGGACGACCCGGCCGATCACCACGGCCACCGCGACGGCGAGCACCGACCAGGCCGCGGCGCCCGCGACGACGACCCATCCCAGCACGGCGACCTTCACCCCCTGACACGCGATGTGCACAGAGTGTGGAGTGTCGCTGCGGCGAACGCGAGTCCCAGCACCCGTCGGGGGGAACCCCGTCGGCCGTACGGCGGCTACCCGATGTCGGGCAGCGCGGGGCCGAGCAGGTCGTCGGCGTCCACGATCCGGTACGCGTAGCCCTGCTCGGCCAGGAACCGCTGCCGGTGCGCCGCGTAGTCGGTGTCGAGCGTGTCGCGGGAGACGACGGAGTAGAAGTGCGCCTGCCTGCCGTCGCCCTTGGGACGGAGCAGCCGCCCGAGCCGCTGCGCCTCCTCCTGCCGGGAGCCGAACGTGCCCGACACCTGGATCGCGACGCTGGCCTCGGGCAGGTCGATGGAGAAGTTCGCCACCTTGCTGACGACGAGCACCGGCAGGTCGCCCTGGCGGAACTTCTGGAACAGCTCCTCGCGCTCCTTGTTGCGGGTGGAGCCCTGGATGACCGGGGCGTCGAGGGCCTCGCCGAGCTCGTCGAGCTGGTCGAGGTAGGCGCCGATGACGAGCGTCGGCTCGCCGGGGTGCCTCGCGATGATCGACTTCACCACGGCGAGCTTGGTGTGGGCCGTGGAGGCCATCCGGTAGCGCTCCTCGGCCTCCGCGACGGCGTAGGACATGCGCTCGGCGTCGGTGAGGGTGACCCGGACCTCGACGCAGTCGGCCGGGGCGATCCAGCCCTGCTGCTCGAGGTCGCGCCACGGCGCGTCGTAGCGCTTGGGGCCGATGAGGGAGAAGCCGTCGCCCTCGCGGCCGTCCTCGCGCACGAGCGTGGCGGTGAGGCCGAGCCGGCGCCGCGACTGCAGGTCGGCGGTCATCCGGAACACCGGGGCCGGGAGCAGGTGCACCTCGTCGTAGATGACCAGGCCCCAGTCGCGGG
>JAPLAT010000212.1 GCA_026393175.1 Pseudonocardiales bacterium | reverse complement strand
GACGGCCTCGATGCACCCGACGTTGCCGCACACGCACGCCTCGTCGGGGGCGCCGCGCACCCGCACGTGGCCGATGTCGCCCGCCGCGCCGTCGGCCCCGTGGTGCAGCCCGCCGGTGACGTCCACGAGCCCGCCGCCGATCCCCGTCCCGACCTTGACGAACAGCAGCGGGACCTGGTCCGCGGGCAGCGCCCTGGCCTCGCCCAGCGCGCGCAGGTTGACGTCGTTCTCCAGCACGGCGGGGGCGCCGAACCGCTCGCGCAGCCGCGCGGAGACCGGGTAGGCGTGCCAGCCGGGCATGATCGGCGGCCGGACCGGGGCGCCGAGGCGGCCGTCGACCGGGCCGGGCAGCCCGATCACCACCGACCGCACCGGCACGGCCGAGCCGGCCTGCAGGGCCTCGAGCCGGGACTCCACGCGGTCCAGCACGGCCCGCGGCCCGTCGCGGACGTCGAGCTCGGTGTGCTCGTGGGCGAGCACCCGCTGGCTCAGGTCCACCACGGCCAGGTGCGCGCCGCGGGCGCCGACGTCGGCGAGCAGGACGTGCCCGCCGTGCGGGTCGAGCGCCAGCCGGTCGGCGGGGCGGCCCCGCCCGGCCGTGGGCCGCGTGCCGTCCAGGCGCAGCACGCCCCGCTCGAGCAGCTCGTCCACCGCCGTGCTGACGGTGGTGCGGGCCAGCCCGGAGGCCGGCACGAGGTCGGCCTTGCTCACCGCCGCGCCGGACGCGACGAGCCGGGCCAGCGTGCTGAGCGTGACCGCCGCGCCCGCGCGTCCGGCCAGCGCCGGGGACGACAGGCGCAGCGGCGGGAGGTCCAGCATCACGAACTCATTTCGGCCGGAATATGACGAGAAGCGGCATTATCGCGACGTTGTACGGCACTGGTCAACGCTCCTACGGTCCCTCCCGACACGACGTGGTGGGAGGCGACCGGTGGCGGACCTGCTGGAGATGCGGGGGATCGTCAAGGAGTTCCCCGGAGTGCGCGCGCTCGACGGCGTCGACCTCGGGGTCGTCGCGGGCGAGGTGCACTGCCTGCTCGGCCAGAACGGCGCGGGCAAGTCGACCCTGATCAAGGTCCTGGCCGGGGCGCACCGGCCGGACGCGGGCGAGGTCGTGTGGGACGGGCAGCCGGTCTCGTTCGCCTCGCCGCACGCCGCCGACGTCGCCGGGATCGCGACGATCCACCAGGAGCTCGACCTCGTGCCGGGCCTCTCGGTCGCCGAGAACGTCGTGCTCGGGCGCGAGCCCTCCCGGTACGGCTTCACCCGCCCCCGCGACGCCGAGCGGCTGGCGCGCGACCTGCTCGCGCGCCTCGGGCACCCGGAGATCCCGGTGCGCCGCGAGCTCGGGCGGCTCTCCGCGGCCGGGCAGCAGGTGGTGAGCATGGCCAGGGCGCTGGCCCGCGACGCCCGGCTCATCGTCATGGACGAGCCGTCGGCGGTGCTGGACCCGGAGGAGGTGCGCAACCTGTTCCGCGTGGTCCGCGAGCTGACCGCCGACGGCGTCGCCGTCGTCTACATCTCCCATCGCCTGGCCGAGATCCGCGAGATCGGCGACCGCGTCACCGTGCTCAAGGACGGGCGCACCGTCGCCCGCGACCTGCCCGCCCGCACCACCCCCACCGCGGACGTCGTGCGGCTGATGACCGGCCGGACCGTGGAGCACAGCTTCCCGCCGCGGGTGGGCGAGCCCGGCGCCGAGGTGGTGCTGGAGGTCGAGGGGCTCGCGCGGGCCGGCGAGTTCGCCGACGTGTCGTTCACCGTCCGCGCCGGGGAGGTCGTCGGGCTCGCCGGGCTGGTCGGGTCCGGGCGCTCGGAGGTGCTGGAGACCGTCTACGGCGCGCGCCGCGCCACGGCGGGCACCGTCCGCGTGCGCGGGGCGGCCCTGCGGCCCGGCTCGGTGCCGGCCGCCGTGCGCGCCGGGCTGGGCCTGAGCCCCGAGGAGCGCAAGAGCCAGGGGCTGCTGCTCGCCGAGCCGGTGGCGCGCAACGTGTCGCTGCCCGCGCTGCGCCGCTTCGCCCGGGGCGGGTTCCTGAGCCCGGACGCCGAGGTGGGCGCGGCCCGCGAGGTCACCGCCCAGCTCGACGTCCGCCCGCCCGACCCGACCCGGCCGGTGCGGACGCTGTCCGGGGGCAACCAGCAGAAGGTGGTGCTGGCCCGCTGGCTGCTGCAGGGCTGCCGGGTGCTGCTGCTCGACGAGCCCACCCGCGGCGTCGACGTCGGCGCCCGCAGCGAGATCTACGCGCTCGTGCGCAGGCTGGCGGCCGACGGGGTGGCGGTCGTCCTGGTCTCCAGCGAGGTGCCGGAGGTGCTGGGGCTGGCCGACCGGGTGCTGGTGATGCGGGAGGGCCGGGTCGTGCACTCCGGCCCGGCGGACGAGCTGGACGAGGGCCGGGTGCTGGACCTGGTGCTGCAGGGAACCGAGGAGAGGGTCCATGGCTGAGCAGGTGTCGGTGACGAAGGGGCAGGTGAGCACGCCGCCCCCGGTGGCGGTCTCCCCGCCGCCGGGCCGGGCGGCCCGGATGCTCGACTCCGGCGCCGGGCGCAACCTCGGCCTGGTCGCGGTGCTGGTGCTGCTGGGGGTCGTCGGCACGGTCACCGCCGACACGTTCCTCACCACGGCCAACCTGCTGACGATCCTCACCTCGGCGTCGATCATCGGCGTGCTGACCGTCGGGGTCACGTTCGTGATCATCGGCGGCGGCATCGACCTGTCGGTCGGCAAGGTGATGGCGCTGGCCTCGGTGTGGGCCACGACCGTGGCCACGCAGTCCTACGGGCCGCTGGTCATGATCTTCTGCGCGCTGGCCGTCGGGGCCGGGGCGGGGCTGGTGAACGGCCTGCTCATCGCCTACGGGCGGATCGTGCCGTTCATCGTCACCCTCGCGGCGCTGATCACCGCGCAGGGCCTCGCCGAGCGGATCTCCGGGCGGCGCAGCCAGATCGTCGTCGACCCGGTGATCGCCGGGATCGCCACGACCCGGCCGCTGGGCATCCCGCTGCTGGTCTACGTCTTCGCCGTGGTCGTGGCGCTGGGCTGGGTGCTGCTCAACCGCACGACGTTCGGCAGGCGCACGTTCGCCATCGGCGGCAACCCGGAGGCGGCCCGGCTGGCCGGGCTGGACGTGCGGCGGCACACCGTCGCGCTCTACGTCGTGTCCGGGCTCTGCGCCGGCATCGCGGCGATCATGATCGCGTCGCTGACCACCACCGGGTCCAGCACGCACGGCACGCTCTACGAGCTCGACGCCATCGCCGCGGTGATCATCGGCGGCACGCTGCTGTCGGGCGGGCGGGGGACGCTGATCGGCTCGATCCTCGGCGTCCTCGTGTTCACCACCATCACCAACCTGTTCGTGCTCAACAACCTCGCCACCGAGGTCCAGAACATCGCCAAGGGCGTGATCATCGTCGTGGCGGTGCTGATCCAGACCCGCGCCCGGCGCGACTAGTCACCCCCGACGAAGGAGTCGATCATGGCTGCATCCCACCCCGACCCGACCGGCGTCCTGCGCCGTCGCGGCTTCCTCACCGGCGCGCTGGGCCTCGGCGGCGCCGTCGCGCTCTCGGCGTGCACGAGCAACGCCCCGGCGGGCGGCGCGCCCGCGGGCGGCCCGGCCGTCGCCGCGGCGGGCGACAACGCCGAGGCGGGCACGCCCGTCACCATCGGGTTCTCCGCGCCCGCGGCCGACCACGGCTGGATCGCCGCGATCGCGAACAACGCGACGGCCCAGGCCGAGCAGTACCCGGACGTGACGCTGGAGGCGGTGAACCCGACCAACGACATCACGCAGCAGATCGCGGCCGTGCAGACGCTGATCAACCGCGGCGTCGACGCGCTGGTGCTGCTGCCCAACGACGGCAGCCAGCTCACCTCCGTCGGCCGCCAGGCGATGGACGCCGGCATCCCGGTGGTGAACCTGGACCGGATCTTCGACTCCCCGCTGGCCTACCGCACCTGGATCGGCGGCGACAACTACGGCATGGGCGTCTCCGCGGGCACCTACATCGGGCAGCGGCTGCGGGACGCCGGCGTGGCGAACCCGGTGATCGGCGAGATCGCCGGCATCGACAACCTGCCGCTCACCCAGGCCCGCAGCCAGGGCTTCGCCGACGCGCTGTCGGCCTTCGGCTTCGCGGTCGGGCCCCGCCAGGCCGCGGACTTCACCGCGCAGGGCGGGCAGCGGGTCACCGCGAACCTGCTCCAGGCCGCCCCGCAGCTCGACGCGGTGTGGAACCACGACGACGACCAGGGCATCGGCGTGCTCGCCGCGATCCAGCAGGCCGGGCGCAACGAGTTCTTCATGGTCGGCGGCGCCGGCTCGGCCAACGCCATGCGCTCGATCCAGGCGGGCGACACCGTGCTGGAGGCGACCGTGACCTACAGCCCGTCGATGGCGTCCTCGGCGATCTCGCTGGCCCGGCTCATCGCGCAGTCGCGCGGCATGGGCGACCTTGCCGAGCGCGAGGTCCCGGCCTCGATCACGCTCGCCTCCGCCACCATCACCGCCGAGAACGTGGCCGACTACCTGCCACTGGGGTTCGAATCGTGACGGCGGCCTCGCGACTGGGCGTCGGGATGGTGGGCCACGCCTTCATGGGGGCGGCCCACTCCCAGGCGTGGCGCACAGCGGGCCGGTTCTTCGACCTCCCGCTGGAGCCCGACCTCGCCGTCCTCTGCGGGCGCGACGCCGGCCGCGCCGCCGAGGCCGCGGCCCGGTGGGGCTGGCGGGAGTCGGTGACGGACTGGAAGGACCTGCTCGACCGCGGCGACGTCGACCTCGTCGACATCTGCACCCCCGGCGACACGCACGCCGAGATCGCGATCGCGGCGCTGGAGGCCGGCAAGCACGTGCTGTGCGAGAAGCCGCTGGCCAACACCGTCGCCGAGGCGCGGGCGATGGCCGACGCCGCCGCCCGGGCGCAGGCCCGCGGGGTCCGCTCGACGGTGGGGTTCAACTACCGCCGGGTCCCGGCGGTCGCGCTGGCGCGGCAGCTCGTGGCCGACGGGCGGATCGGCGAGGTCCGGCACGTGCGCGGCACCTACCTGCAGGACTGGATCGTCGACCCGGAGTTCCCGCTGGTCTGGCGGCTGCAGCGGGACCGGGCCGGCTCCGGGGCGCTGGGCGACATCGGCGCGCACGTCGTCGACCTGGCGCAGTTCGTCACGGGCGACCTGCTGACCGGCGTCTCGGGGCTGACCGAGACGTTCGTGCGGGAGCGGCCGCTGCCCGCCGCGTCCCCGTCGCAGGGGGGTGACACCGCTGCGACCGGGTCGCAGCAGGGTGACACCGCTGAGATGCCGGAGTCCCGCGGGCTCTCGGCCTCCGGCGGGACCGGGCGGGGCACCGTGGACGTCGACGACGCCGCGCTGTTCCTCGGCCGGTTCGCCGGGGGCGGGCTGGCGTCGTTCGAGGCGACCCGGTTCGCGACGGGCCGCAAGAACGCGCTGCGGCTGGAGGTCAACGGCAGCCTCGGCTCGCTGGCCTTCGACTTCGAGGCGATGAACGAGCTGTCGTTCTTCGACGGCACGGAGGACGCCGCGACGGCCGGGTTCCGCCGGATCCTGGTCACCGAGCCCGGCCACCCGTACGCGGGGTCGTGGTGGCCGCCCGGGCACGGTCTGGGCTACGAGCACACGTTCACCCACGAGGTCGCCGACCTGGTGCGCGACCTCGCCGCGGGCACCGACCCGGTGCCCTCGTTCGCCGACGGGCTGCAGGTGCAGCTCGTGCTGGACGCCGTGGAGCGCTCGGCCGCCCGCGGGAGCGCCTGGGAGGAGATCGGATCATGAGGCCCGTCACGCTGTTCACCGGCCAGTGGGCCGACCTGCCGTTCGAGGAGGTGGCGCGGCTCGCGGGGGAGTGGGGCTACGACGGCCTGGAGATCGCCTGCTGGGGCGACCACTTCGACGTCTGGGCCGCCGTGGAGGACCCGTCGTGCGGGTGTGGGGCGACGGGGAACCTGAGGGCGTGCGGCAGCGCGCGGCCGACGCGATGCGGACGACGGCCCGGGCCGCGGCGGCGCTGGGCGTCGACACGGTCGTCGGGTTCACCGGGTCGAGCATCTGGAAGACCGTGGCGATGTTCCCGCCGGTGCCCCAGGAGATGGTGGATGCGGGCTACCGCGACTTCGCCGACCGCTGGAACCCGATCCTCGACGTGTTCGACGAGGTCGGGGTGCGGTTCGCCCACGAGGTGCACCCGTCGGAGATCGCGTACGACTACTGGACGACCGTCGCCGCGCTGGAGGCCGTCGGCCACCGGCCGGCGTTCGGGCTGAACTGGGACCCGTCGCACTTCGTCTGGCAGGACCTCGACCCGGTCGGGTTCCTGTGGGACTTCCGCGACCGGATCTACCACGTGGACTGCAAGGACGCGAAGCGCCAGGTCGGCAACGGCCGCAACGGGCGGATGGGCAGCCACCTCGCGTGGGCCGACCCCCGGCGGGGCTGGGACTTCGTCTCCACCGGGCACGGCGACGTGCCGTGGGAGGCGTGCTTCCGGATGCTCAACACGATCGGCTACGACGGCCCGATCTCGGTGGAGTGGGAGGACGCCGGCATGGACCGGCTCGTCGGCGCCCCCGACGCGCTGGAGTTCGTCCGCCGCACGGCGTTCGACCCGCCGTCGGCGGCCTTCGACAGCGCCTTCTCCTCGTCCTGACCCGGGTCCGGCGGGCGGCGCACGCGGGTCAGAAGCCCAGCAGGCGCCGCCCGCCGACCCAGAGGCAGACGATCGCGACGAACCACCAGAGGGCGACCCAGACGAAGCCCGGGATCCAGGTGTTGTGCGACAGGTAGGCCGGGTCGCCCCTGCCCTTCCCCCCGACGCCGAGCACGACCAGCCCGGGGAACTCACCCATCAGCATCCACCAGACGAGCAGCACGGCGACGGTCGCCTGGAGATCCGGGCTGCCGGACACGGCGACCCAGCCGATGAGCACGCCGTAGCCGACGACCAGCAGGTTGGTGAAGAAGTCGCGGGCGTGCAGCAGCGCGAAGACGAGCAGGAAGACCGAGGCCCACAGGACCGACCACGCCTTCCCGTCGAGCACGAGGTTCGCACCGGCCAGCCCGAGCAGTGGCGCGGTCATGTAGCCGATCACGCCCACGAACAGGCGGGAGACACCCCAGCCGCCGAGTACCTCGGTCGCACCGCCGTCCGCGTGGTTTTCGTGGACCTTGAAACCGGTGACGGGTCGACCGCTCAGCACGCCCATGGCGACGTGCCCGCCCTCGTGGACGATGGTCACCAGCGACCCCGCCCACTGGCCGGTGAACGTCACGAGCATCAGCGCGACGAACCCGGCGACGTGCACGACCGCGGACCCGGGTGTCACCGGGCCGATCACGTCGCTGACCATGCCCCCGTCGTCGCGGGACAGCGGGGCGCCGTTAACGGTGTCGCGGGGTGGCTCCTCCTTCTCCCGCCACGCCCGGTCGAACGGCAGCCGCCGGACGTTCGGCGCGATGACCTGGTGGATCGAGTTCGGCCCCCTCGTGCCCGGCGGGCCGTTCGTCACCGGCGGCGGGTCCGCCGGTCACCGCGACCGGGTGAGCAGCGGCCTTCGCGCAGGTGAGCGGGAGGTGAACGCCGCCGCGGCGGCCGCGCGGCCCGCTACAGTGGCGGCTCGGCCCCCGTCGTGCAGTCCCGCCCGGGGCGGGCCGCGTGGGAGGCGTGGTGGGTCCCGGGTCCGTGCTCGCCACCGGGACCGTGTCCGCCGCCGAGACCGTGCTCGCGGCAGAGGCCGGGGTTCCCGAGTACCTCGGGACCTCCGCCGTCCTCGTGGTCGCCGCCGCCGCGGTCGGGTACCTCAGCGTGCGGCTGCGCGTGGTGCCGATCGTGGGCTTCCTGCTCGCCGGGGTCGTCATCGGCCCGGCCCAGCTCGGCCTCGTCGCCGGGGAGGGCGCCGTGCAGGCCGTCGCCGAGGTCGGCGTGATCCTGCTGCTGTTCACCATCGGCATCGAGTTCTCCCTCGGCCGGCTGGCCCGCGTGTGGCGGTGGATCGTGGTCGGCGGCGGCGCGCAGGTGCTGCTGGCCACGCTCGCCGGGATCGGCCTGGTCGCCGTCCTCGGCGGCGACCTCGGCACCGGCGTGTTTCACCGGGTTCCTCATCGCGCTGTCGTCCACCGCGATCGTGCTCAAGCTGGTGTCCGACGCCGGCGAGACGAACAGCGTCCGCGGCCGGCTCGCGCTCGCCGTGCTGATCTTCCAGGACCTGGCCGTCGTGGCGATGGTGCTCGTCGTGCCGGTGCTGGGCACCGGCGGCGGCGGGGGGCCGCTGGAGCTGGTGCGCGCGCTGGGCGTGGCGGTGCTGGTCATCGCCGTGGTGCTGGTGGTGGCCCGGCGGGTGATGCCCCCGCTGCTGGAGCGGGTCGCGGCGCTGTGCTCCCCCGAGGTGTTCCTGCTCACCGTGCTCGCGATCTGCCTGGGCACCGCCGTGCTCACCGCACTGGCCGGGGTCAGCGTGTCGCTGGGGGCGTTCCTCGCCGGCCTGATCGTCAGCGAGAGCCGGCAGAGCACCCACGCGCTCGCCGAGGTGCTGCCGCTGCAGATCATGTTCTCCGCGGTGTTCTTCGTGTCCGTCGGGATGCTGCTCGACGTCGGCTTCCTGCTGGCGAACCTGCCGCTCGTGCTCGGCGCCGCCGCGCTGGTGCTGCTGGTCAAGACGGTCACCACCACGCTCGCGCTGCTGCCGCTGCGCGTCGGCTGGCGCTCGGCCGCGAGCACCGGACTGCTGCTCGGGCAGGTCGGGGAGTTCTCCTTCGTGCTGCTCACCGCCGGCGTCGCGGTCGGACTGAGCCCGGCCGCGCTGGGGGAGGACGGGGCGCAGGTGTTCGTCGCCACCACCGTCCTGCTCATGATCGCCACCCCGCTGCTGGCCGTGGCCGGCCGGCGCCTCGCCGCGGGCGAGCGCCGCCGGGTCCCCGCCGCGCCCGAGCCGGCGCCGCCCGGCGAGGAGGCGCCCCGCGACCACGCCGTGCTCGTCGGGCACGGGGACGCGTCGGTCGCGCTGGCCGTGGAGCTGCGCGCCCGCGGCGTCGACGTGGTGATGACGACGCTCAACCCGGAGGGCGCCGTGGAGGCCGAGGCCGCGGGGATCCCGGTGGTGCGCGGCGACGCCCGGCACGTCCACGTGCTCACCGAGGCCGGGATCACGGCGGCGCGGATCGTCGTGATCGCCGAGGACACCTCCGAGGACGCCGCCCGCGCCGCCGCGGTCGCCCGGTCCCTCACCGCCGCGCCGGTCGTCGTCCGCCCGAACGACGCGGCGGACCTCGAGGAGCTGGCCGCCACCGGGGTCGACCACGTCGTCGACCCCGGACTGGCCACCCGCGCGCGGCTGGTGCGCACCGTGCTGGAGCGGCTGGGGGTCGCCCCCGCGCCGCTGCCCGCGCAGGCCGACCGCACCTGGGCCGACACCACCCGGCTGCTCGACGTGCGCTGGCCCGCCGACGCGGGCTGCCCGCACGGCCCGGCGGTGCGCCCGGTGCTGGCACAGTCCGGCGCCTGCCTGGCCTGCCTGCGGGCCGGGGAGACGTGGGTGCACCTGCGGGTGTGCCTGAGCTGCGGTCACGTGGGGTGTTGCGACTCCTCGCCCGGGCGGCACGCCCGCGCCCACCACGAGGAGACCGACCACCCCATCGCGGCGTCGGCCGAGCCGGGGGAGCGGTGGGCGTACTGCTTCCTCGACGACGTCACCGTCACCGACCGGGACGCCCCCGACGTCCCGGCGGCCGCCGCGGGCTCGTGAGCCGCTCCGCGGTCAGGCCTTCTTCTCCCGCCACGCCCGCTCGAACGGCAGCCGCCACGCGTTCGGCGCGATGAGCTGGTGGATCGAGTTCGGCCCCCACGTGCCGGGCGGGTAGTTCTTCACCGGCGGCGGGTCCTCCAGCAGCGGTGCCGACCGCTCCCACAGCGACTCGATGCCCTCCGCGGTGGTGAACAGCGTGTGGTCGCCGCGCATGGCGTCGAGGATCAGCCGCTCGTAGGCCTCCAGGACGTCGCCCGCGCGCTCGGTCTCCTGGGTGGAGAACTGCATCGACAGCTTCTCCAGCCGCATGCCCGGGCCGGGGCGCTTGCCGTAGAACGACAGCGAGACCCGGGAGGAGTCGGCGAGGTCGAACGTCAGGTGGTCCGGGCCCTGCGACCCGACGCCGGAGCCGGCCGGGAACATCGTCCGCGGCGCCTCCTTGAACGCGATGGAGATGATCCGCATCCCCTCGGCCATCTTCTTGCCGGTGCGCAGGTAGAACGGCACGCCCGCCCAGCGCCAGTTGTCGATGCCGACCTTGAGCGCGATGAACGTCTCGGTGTCGGAGTCCGGGGCGACGCCCGCCTCCTCGCGGTAGCCGCCGTACTGGCCGCGCACCACGTCCGACGGGTGCACCGGCAGCATCGAGCGGAAGACCTTGTTCTTCTCCTCGCTGATCGCGCGCGGCTCCAGCGCCGTCGGCGGCTCCATCGCGACGAACGCCATGACCTGCATGAGGTGCGTGACGACCATGTCGCGGTAGGCCCCGGTGGCCTCGTAGAAGTCGGCGCGCTGGTCGAGCCCCAGGGTCTCGGGGATGTCGATCTGCACGTGGTCGATGAAGTTGCGGTTCCAGATCGGCTCGAACAGGCCGTTGGCGAACCGGAACGCCAGGATGTTCTGTGCCGCCTCCTTGCCGAGGAAGTGGTCGATGCGGAACACCTGCGACTCGGTGAAGTACCGGTGCACGAAGTCGTTGAGCGTGATGGCGCTGGCCAGGTCGTCGCCGAACGGCTTCTCCATGACCACGCGGGAGTTCTCGACGAGGTCGGCGTCGCGGAGCATCCCGATGACGGCCTGCGCGGCCTTGGGCGGCACCGACAGGTAGTGCAGCCTGCGGACGCCGGGGGAGTCGGGCAGGGCGCCGAGCAGCGTCTCGGCGTCCTTGACGGCGGCCGTGAGGGCTTCGGGGCCCGCGCCCTGCGGCACGTAGGTGAGCCGCTCGAGGAACCCGCCCATCCCCGTGTCATCGAGGCGGTGCGTGCCGAAGCGGGTCACCGCGTCGCGGGCCAGGGTACGGAACGCGTCGGTGTCCAGGTCCTCCATCGCGGTGCCGATGATCCGCACCTCGGGGGTGAACGAGGACTGGACGAGGTGGGCGAGGCCCGGGAGGAGCTTGCGTTTGGCCAGGTCGCCGGTGGCGCCGAACAGCACGATGACGTGCGGCGGCAGCACCTCGACCCCCCGGGCGCGGCGGGCCCTGGCGCGGGCGGGGTAGGCGATGGACTGCGGGTCGTGCTGCTCGGCCGATGCCACGCGCGCATCCTCCTACGGGTCGCGGCGGCGGGCCAGACCGCACCCGTGACGAGCGCGTTACTCCGCGTCGGACGCCCGGTGGCGGCCGCGTTCGAGGCCCTGCTGGTAGACGGCGAGCCGCTCGCGGACCCGCTCCGGCTCGCGGTCGCGGGACCCGACGGCGGGGGCGGGCGTGCCGTGCCGGGGCGGGGCGACCATCTGCGTGCCGGGGCGGCGCCGCGGCAGCCCGGCCGCGGTGGACTGGTGCTGCTCCGGGGCCTGCCGGGACGCCCGCTCGGAGGCCGCCCGCCACTCCGCGTCGCCGGGGCTGGTCCAGTCCGAGACGGTGCCGTCCCCGTCGCCCGCCTCGACGAACCAGGCCGAGGCGACGGCCTCGTAGATCGGGGTCGGGCCGCTCTCGCGCATGCGGTCGCGCTGGCTGCTGGTGAGCGGGCCGAACAGTTCGTCGGCGCCGCCGAAGTCCGGCTCGGGATCGGGGCGGCGCACCGGCGCCGGGTCGGCGTCCCACGGCGCGGGGGTGCGCTGCGGGAGGGGGTCGAGCAGCGGGTCGGGGCGGCGGGTGAGGCCCAACGCGCCGGAGTCGCGGGGGTCCGGCCCGCGCGGGCGGCGCAGGGGCAGGCCCCCGAGGACCTCGTCGCCCGCGGCGGTGGCCAGGGCGTCGTACCCGCCGCTGCCGCTGACGGCGTCGTACCCGCCGGTGCGCCGGGCGGCGTCGTACCCGCCGCTGCTCTGGACGGTGTCGTATCCGCCGCTGCTGCTGACGGTGTCGTATCCGCCGGTGCGCTGGGCGGCGTCGTATCCGCCGCTGCTCGTGACGGCGTCGTACCCACCCGTGGCGCCGGCCCGGTCACCGCCTGCCGGACCGCCGAGGTCGTACCCGCCGCTGCCCTGGACGGCGTCGTACCCACCGGGGCCGAGCGGATCGGGCGCGGGGCGCTCGTGCGCGCCGGAGCCGGGGCCGTCGACACCGCCCGGCGCGTACCCGCCGGGCCGCGGGTCGGGCGGGGCCGGGGGGCGCAGCCCGGGCAGGGGATCGCGCAGGGGGTCGGGCCGGGGCCCCGGGCGGAGGGGGTCGCCGAGCGGGTCCCCGCCGAGCAGGTCGCCGCGCGGGTCGGGGAGGAAGGGTTCGGCGCCGAACGGGTCTGCGCCGAACGGGTCTGCGCCGCGCGGGTCTGCGCCGAGCGGATCTGCGCCGAGCGGATCTGCGCCGAACGAATCCGGGGCCTCGGGGCGGCCCCCGCCCGCCGTGCCGAGGCCGTTGCCCCCGCGCGCGCCGTTGCCGTACGCGCCGTTGCCGTAGCCGCCGTTGCCGTAGCCGCCGTTCCCGTTCGGGAGACCGCCGTGGGGAAGGCTGCCGTTCGGGACGCCGCCGTTCGGGACGCTGCCGTTCGGGACGCTGCCGTTCGCAACGCTGCCGTTCGGGATCCCGTTCGGGACGCCGCCCTTCGGGACCCCGTTCGGCATGCCGCCGTTCGGCGCGTAGCCGTTCGCTCCCCGCCCACCAGGCCCGTAGCCGTACCCGTTGGCGCCGTTCGGACCGCGCCCGCGCGCCAGGCCGGGCTCGGTGCGCTGCCACGGGCGGGGGGTCTCGACGCCGACGGCGTCGAGCACGTCCGGCGGGCAGTGCACGACGGCGACGTGGCCGCTGACCCGCCGGTGCTGCACCCGCACGGTGACGCCGCTGCGGGCGGCGATCCGGGCGGCGACGAACAGCCCGACCCGGTTGGAGACGATGTCGTCGATGATCGGCCGGTCGGCGAGCCGCCGGTTGAGCTCGTCGAGCTCGCCCGGCGTGGGCCCGGCGCCGTCGGTGGCGACCTCGACCAGGACCCCGCCGTCCTCGGCGCGGCGGCTGGTGACCTCGACGCCGGACAGCCCGGGGGAGACGGTCAGCGCGTGGCTGAGCAGCTCGGTGAACAGCGCGACCAGGTTGCCGACGGCGCGCGGGGCGATGCTGGCGTCCGGGGCGGGCCGCAGGTCGATGCGGGCGGCGTCGTCCACGCCGGCGCGGGCGTCGGCGAGCACACCGGCCACCGTGCGCGGCCCCCGGGAGCGCGGCCCCTGCTGCGCCCCGCCCAGGACCAGCAGGTTCTCGATGCCGCGCAGCGAGAGCTGCAGCGTGGTGCGCAGCTCGGCGAGGTCGGCGAGCGAGTCGTCCGGGCCCGCGGCGTGGAGCCGTTCGACGAGGGTGAGCTGACGCTCGACCTGGCCCTGCAGGCGTTGTGCCATGCAGACCAGGACCTCGTCGGTCTCCCTGCTGTCGCGCACCACCCGCGCCCTCCGACGGTCTCCTCCGGCCGGTGGCGAGGGTACAACGGTCGTCGGGGCTCTCCCGACCGGCGGCGGACCGTGCGCCGGTCGGCGGCGTGTACGCGACGGTCGGTCGTCGAGGGGTCACGAAGGGCGCTGTCGCTCCCGCGTCCGGCGCACCGGCCGGGCCGCCCGGCGGGCGCCCAGGTCGGGCGCCACCCCGAGGACGGCGCCACCCCGAGGACGACGCCGCCGCGACGGCGCCCAGCCCGAGCGGCACGACCGGCAGCGGCCCGTCCACGAGGGGCCGGTCCAGCACGCGCCGATCATGGCAGGGTGGTCGTCGTGGTCGCCTCCCCGTACGACGTCGCCGCCCTCCGCACCCGCTTCCCGTCGCTCAAGGCCGGGTACGCCCACTTCGACGGCCCCGGGGGCTCGCAGGTGCCCGACGCGGTCGCTGAGGCCGTCGCCCGCACGATGACCGCGCCGCTGGCCAACCGCGGCACCGTGACCGAGGCCGAGCGCCTGGCCGACGGCGTCGTCCACGAGGCGCGGGCGGCCACGGCCGACCTGCTCGGGGCCGACCCGGGCGGCATCGTGTTCGGGCGCAGCATGACGGCGCTGACGTTCGACCTGGCCCGCACCCTGGCCGCCGGGTGGGGACCGGGGGACGAGGTCGTCGTCACCCGGCTCGACCACGACGCCAACATCCGGCCCTGGGTGCTCGCCGCCGAGGCGGCCGGGGCGACCGTGCGGTGGCTGGACTTCGACCCGGCCACCGGCGAGCTGGACGAGGTCGCGGGCGTGCTGTCCGGGCGCACCCGGCTGGTCGCCGTCACCGGCGCGTCCAACCTGCTCGGCACCCGCCCGCCCGTCCGCGCAATCGCCGACGCGGCGCACGCGGCCGGGGCGCTCGTGCACGTCGACGGCGTGCACCTGACCGCGCACGCCCCGGTCGACGTGGCCGCGCTGGGCGCGGACCTCTACGCCTGCTCGCCCTACAAGTTCCTCGGCCCGCACTGCGGGGTGCTCGCCGCGGCGCCCGCGCTGCTGGAGACCCTGCGCCCGGCCAAGCTGCTGCCCAGCTCCGACGCGGTGCCCGAGCGCTTCGAGCTGGGCACCCTGCCCTACGAGCTGCTCGCCGGCACCACGGCGGCGGTCGACTTCCTCGCGGCGATCGCGTCGGGCACCGGGACCAGGGCCGCGCGGCTGCGCACGTCGATGGCCGCCGTCGAGGCCCACGAGGACCGGCTGCGGCGCCGCATCGAGGACGGCCTCGCCGCGCTGCCCGGCACCACCGTGTGGTCGCGGGCGGCGCAGCGCACCCCGACCCTGCTCGTGACCATCGAGGGTCGCGAGCCCGCCGAGGCGTACCGCTTCCTCGCCGAGCGCGGCGTCAACGCCCCGGCGAGCTCCTTCTACGCCCTCGAGGCGTCGCGCCGGCTCGGGCTGGGCGATGGCGGCGCGCTGCGGATCGGGCTCGCGCCCTACTCCGACGACTCCGACGTCGACCGCCTGCTCGCCGGCCTGTCGGAGTTCGTGGGGGAGTCGCGGAACAGCGGCGGCAGGTAGCGCAGCATGAGCGTCGACCAGGTGAGGTGGGTGAGCAGCGGCGCCTGGATCCCGCCGGTGGCGCGGCGCTGCAGGCCGAACAGCGTGCCCATCACCCCTGCCGCGAGCACCAGCGCCGGGTTGCGGGTGGCCACGGTGGCCAGCACGTAGACCCCGGTCGAGGTGGCCACGGGCTGCCGCACCCCGATCGCGGCGTACAGCGCGCCGCGGAAGAAGACCTCCTCGGCGGCGCCGTTGGCGAGCGTGGTGAACAGCACGAGCCGGTCGTCGCCCTCGTCGGCGTAGCTCAGCACGCCCGCGATGGCCCGCTCGAGCACCGGGATGCGGCGGGCGACGAGCGCGGCGCCGTAGAACAGGCCGAACGCGCCGACGCCGAGCAGCACCGGGGTGAGGACGGGCCGGCGCAGGTCCGGGCCGTGCTTCCACACGTCGGGCATGTGGCCCAGGTGCAACTTGCCCGAGGCCAGCCCGCCCGCGACCCACGTGCCCGCGGTGGCGAGCGTGAGGCCGTAGAAGGCGGGGGAGTCCGGCTCGCGGGACAGCGACGCCCCGAGCAGCCCGGCGCCGACCAGCGAGGTGCCGGCGACGACGCGGCGCCTGCGGCGGAACGCCGCGTCGGACTCCCAGTGGTCGCGGGGCACCTTCTCGGCGAGCCAGGCGGGCAGCAGGTCCAGCACGCGGCTGCGGAGGGTCACGAACGCTTCTCCCGGAGGCTGCGGGCGCGGTCGCCGAGGGCGGCGAGCACGGCCTCGTCGTAGTCGAGGGGCTCGAAGGGGACGAGCGCGCGGATGCTGTCGTCGCGCACGACCACCTCGTTGGACATCGAGTCGATCAGGTTGCGGCCGGTCCGCACGTCCACGTCGGTGACCAGGGAGAGCCAGCGCGACGACAGCCGCGGCGAGAGCAGCGGCACCGGGACCAGCCACAGCGTCCGGCCCTCGATGGCGGCGACGCGGCGCAGCATCTCCGCGTACTCCAGCACCTCGGGGCCGCCGATCTCGAACGTGCGCCCGGTGGTCCCCGGGGCGTCGAGGACCCCGACGAGGTAGCGGATCACGTCGGCCACGGCGATCGGCTGCGTGCGGGTCCGCACCCAGCGCGGGGTGATCATGGCGGGGAGGTGCTCGACGAGCTGGCGCGTCAGCTCCCACGAGATGCCCCCGTGGCCGACGACGATGCCGGCCCGCAGCACCGTGACCGGCACGCCGCCCTCGCCGAGCAGCCGCTCCACCTCGCGGCGGCTGCGCAGGTGCTCGGACAGGTCGTCGGCGTCGTCGCCGAGCCCGCCCAGGTAGACGATCCGCTCGACGCCGGCCTCGGCCGCGGCCTTCGCGAAGGTCCGGGCGGCCTCGGCGTCGCGCTCGGCGAACTCCGCGTCGCCCAGGGAGTGCACGAGGTAGTACGCGGCCGTGCAGCCCTCCATGGCGGCGACGAGCGACGCCCCGTCGTGCACGTCCCCGGGCACGGGGGTGCCCGCGCCGGTGTAGCGCTCCGGACGGCGGGTCATCGCCCGCACCTCGTGCCCGGCCTCGACCAGCGCGGGCGCGAGCCTCCCCCCGACGAACCCGGACGCCCCGGTCACCAGCACACGCATGCCGCCACCTTCCCCCGCCCGGCCGCGCCCCGCGACTCGGACGCCCGCATCCCCCGACTCGCGCACCGTGGGCCCCCGACTCGCGCACCGTCAGACCCCGACTCGCGCACCGCCAGACCCCGACTCGCGGAGTGGCGGCCCCGCCCCCCGCGAGTCGGGGTCTGGACGTGCGCGAGTCGGGGGCTCGACGTGCGCGAGTCGGGGTGTGGGTGTGCGCGGGTCGGGGGCCGGGCGTGCCCGAGTCGTCAGGCCGTGCGGCCGGCGGCGCGGGTGTGCTCGAAGATGAGGTTGGTCTCGGTGCCCGCGACGGCGCGGTCCCGGTTGAGCACCTCGCCCACGAAGCGGCGCAGCTCATCGGTGCTGGCCGTGGCCACGTGGACGAGGAAGTCGTTCGCCCCGGCGACGAAGTAGACCTCCAGCACCTCGGGGCGCCGGATCAGGCCGGCGGTGAACTCGCCCATGGCGCGCCGCGCGTCGGGCTGCAGCCGGATCGCGATCATGGCCTGGAGGTCGTGGCCGAGCGCGCGGGGGTCGATGTCGGCGCGGAAGCCGCGGATCACCCCGCGGGTCCGCAGCGCCCGGACCCTGGCCAGGCAGGTGGACTGCGCGACGCCGACGCGCTCGGCCAGGTCCTTGTTGGAGATCCGGGCGTCGTCGGCCAGCACCGCGACGATCGCACGGTCGGTGTCGTCGAGCCGAACATCCTGCGGACCGACCGCCCGATCCGGCCGGTCCCCCGCAGCGGGGAGGGGCATGACGCGCTCCTCTCGAATGTCCTGCGGAATCGTTGCACAGGATCACTGGATTCTTCATCCTCGATGCATGAGAATCGGTGTGCCCCGCGAGGTCAAGAACCACGAGTACCGCGTCGCCCTGACCCCGGCCGGCGCGCACGAGCTCACCCGCCACGGGCACCACGTGCTCGTCGAGCGCGGCGCCGGGATCGGCAGCGCGATCACCGACGCCGACTACGAGGAGGCGGGCGCCCGCGTCCTCGGCACCGCCGACGAGGTGTGGGCCTCGGCCGACCTGCTGCTCAAGGTCAAGGAGCCGATCGAGCAGGAGTACCACCGGCTGCGCCGCGACCAGGTGCTGTTCACCTACCTGCACCTCGCCGCGTCGCGCGAGTGCACCCAGGCGCTGCTCGACTCCGGCACCACCGCCATCGCCTACGAGACCGTCCGGCTCCCCGACGGCTCCCTGCCGCTGCTCGCCCCGATGAGCGAGGTCGCCGGCCGGCTCGCGCCCCAGGCCGGCGCGGGCGCCCTGATGAAGGCCGCAGGCGGGCGCGGCGTCCTCATGGGCGGGGTGCCCGGGGTCCGCCCGGCCGACGTCGTCGTGATCGGCGCGGGCGTGTCCGGCCAGAACGCGGTGGCGATGGCCGTCGGGCTCGGGGCCGACGTCACCGTCCTCGACCTCGACGTGGCCAAGCTCCGCGCGCTCGACGAGCGCTACGCCGGCCGCGTCCGCACCGTCGTCTCCAACGCCCACGAGGTCGAGCGGGCCTGCCTGTCCGCGGACCTGGTGATCGGCGCGGTGCTCGTGCCCGGCGCCCGCGCCCCCAAGCTGGTGAGCAACGACCTGGTCCGGCGCATGAAGCCGGGCTCGGTGCTCGTCGACATCGCGATCGACCAGGGCGGCTGCTTCGCCGACTCGCGCCCGACCACCCACGCCGACCCGACCTACACCGTGCACGGCTCGGTCTTCTACTGCGTGGCCAACATGCCCGGCGCGGTGCCGCACACCTCCACCCTCGCCCTGACCAACGCCACGCTGCCCTACGTGCTGCGGCTGGCCGACCTGGGCTGGGCCGACGCGCTCACCGCCGACGCCGCGCTGGCCGCGGGCCTGTCCACCCACCACGGCCGGCTGACGAACCTGCAGGTCGCCCACGACCTGGGCCTGCCCTACGCCGAGCCCGGCGCCCTGGTCTCCGCCTGAGGCGCGGCCCGTCCCCCGGGTTGCAGGAAGGCCACCTTCACGCAACGAGCTTGCCTGAAGGTGGCCTTGCTGCAACCGGCTCGCGGACCCCACCCCCCGGCACGCGCGGCGGGGGCGGGTCCCGGCGAGCACGGCCCCGGGGCCCGCATAGGGTTCGGCCGTGGATCCGGTGCCCGGGCTGGTGGTGGCCCTCGTCGTCGTGCTGGTCGCCGCGCTCGCGGTGACCGTCGTGGCGGTGCTCGTCGCGCGACGCCGGGCCGCGGCCGCCGACCTGGAAGGGGCCCTGCCCGTGTCCGAGCCCGAGGACCGGCCGCTGGCCGCCGTCGTCGCCAACCCGACGAAGGTCGAGCCCGGCACCCGCGAGGTGATCACCGAGCTGTGCGCCGAGCTCGGCTGGGCCGAGCCGCTGTGGATCGAGACCACCGTCGAGGACCCGGGCATCGGGCAGGCGAAGGAGGCGGTCGCCCGCGGGGCGGACGTCGTCATGGCCGCGGGCGGGGACGGCACGGTCCGGTCGGTGGCCGAGTCGCTGGCCGGCACCCGCGTCGCGCTGGGCCTGCTGCCCGCCGGCACCGGCAACCTGCTGGCCCGCACCCTGGGCACGCCGCTGGACCTGCCCGCGGCCGCCCGCGTCGCCCTGACCGGCGACGACCGTGCCATCGACATCGGCCGCGTGCGCGTGCAGGGCGTCGACCCCGACGGCCACGACATGGACGACGCCGAGCACGTGTTCCTCGTCATGGCCGGCACCGGGTTCGACGCCGACGTCATGGCGAACACGCCCGAGGCGCTCAAGGGCCGGGTCGGCCCGTTCGCCTACGTGGTGTCCGGGCTGCGGGCGATGCGCGGGCGCCGCACGCGGGTCGTGCTGACCATCGACGAGGGCGAGCCGATGCGGCGCCGCTCGCGGACCGTGCTGGTCGGCAACAGCGGCACCCTGCTGGGCGGGCTCGTCCTCATGCCCGACGCGATCGTCGACGACGGCATCCTCGACGTGGTCAACCTCGCCCCCAAGGGCATCCCCGGCTGGGTCGCCGTGGCGGCGCGGGTGGCGAGCAGGCGAAGGCGCGGGCACAGCCGCGTCGAGCACTGGACCGGCCGCAGCGTCGTCATCCGGGCCGACGAGCCGCAGGCCTCGCAGATCGACGGCGACCCGATCGGCGACGTCACCGAGATGGACGTCCGCGTCGACCCGGGGGCGCTGGTCGTGCGCGTGCCGGAGCGGTCCGACGACGAGCGCTCGCCCGACGACCCGACGCCAACTACCCCTCCCGCACCGGGTACTCGGCCCGGACGCCGAGGAGCCTGACCCCGCGCGGGGGCCGGTCCGGCCGCTCCACCAGCGGCCGGAACCGCTCCAGCACCTCCAGCGCGGCGGCGCAGAACGCGTCCGCGTCCGTCGTCGGCGCGGGGAGGGTGGCGCTGCGCACCTTCGTCGTGAACGGCACCAGCCGGACGGTGACGGCCACCCGCGCGGCCGGCCGGTCGCCCTCGGCGATCACCCGGCGGGCCAGCCCGGCGGTCTCCTCGCGGATCCGCGCCCAGTCGGCGAGGTCGGCGGGGAACGTCGTCTCACGGCCGTGCGAGCGCGGCACCCACGGCTCCCCGGAGACCTCGACGCGGCTGATCCCGCGCCCGAGCTGCACGTAGTAGGGGCCCATCGCCGGGCCGAGGTCGGCGGCCAGCGCCGCCGGGTCCGCGGCGGCGAGGTCGCCGACGGTGTGCAGGCCACGCTCGGCCAGCTTCGCCGCGGTCCGCGCCCCGATGCCCCACAGCGCGCGGGTGGGCCGGTGGTGCATGACGGCGGCCCAGTTCGCCGCGGAGAGCCGGTAGACCCCGGGGCCGGGCGCCTTCGCGAACCCGGTGGCGAGCTTGGCCCGCACCATCGTGTCGCCGATGCCGACGGCGCAGTGCAGGTCGGTGGCCGCCAGCACGGCGGCGCGCACGTCCGCGGCGCAGGCCTCGGGGTCCCCGGTGCGCACCCCGACGAAGGCCTCGTCCCAGCCCAGCACCTCGACCACGGCGCCGGGCCGTGCCCGCAGCACGGCCATCACCCGCTCGGACGCCGCGTCGTAGGCGGGGTTGTCCGCCGGCAGGAACACCGCGTCCGGGCAGCGCCGCGCCGCGGTGCGCAGCGGCATCCCGGAGTGCACGCCGAACGCGCGGGCCTCGTACGACGCCGTCGCGACGACGGCCCGGGCCGTCGGGTCGCCCGACCCGCCGACGACGACCGGGCGGCCCGCGAGCTCGGGGCGGCGCAGCACCTCGACGGCCGCGATGAACTGGTCGAGGTCGACGTGCAGCACCCAGTACGGCGGGGCGCCCCCGGGGGTGGCGCTCACGGCGCCCGGTCCAGCAGAGCGGAGACCCCGGCCGCCATCCGCAGCGACCCGACCCCGGTGGGGTGGAAGGGGAAGGGGTCGCCCAGCCCCTGCAGGTCCGGGCCCAGGCCGTCGGCCGACGGCTCGCACAGCGCCCGCACCGGCGGGTCGGCCACGGCGAACCCGTAGGCCCGCGCGCCCGCGGTGAGGACCTCGTTGAGGGCGTCGTTGCGCTCGGTGAGCAGCTCGATCTTCGCGGCGTCGAGGCCGGGGTACTCCTGCGGGCCGCGGGCGTCGCCGCAGCCGGCGTCGGGCGGGAACGCCTCGTAGGAGGTCATGACGACGACCTGCGGGTCGCCCGGCAGCTCGTTGAGGTCGACGAGCAGGTCGGACCACACGTTGTCGAACGCGGCGAGGCGGTAGTCGAACTCGCCCTGCACGAGGTTGTCCGCGCAGTCCGGCACGCCGTAGCAGTACAGCAGGAAGTCGGTCCAGGACACGTCGTTCGGGCCGATCGCGACGACCACGTAGTCCAGGTCCCGGACCTGCTTGAGCAGTCCGATCTGGGGCGGCAGCTGCTGCCCGCCCTGCTCCTGGGGCCCGCGCAGCCCGGCCGTGACCGTCGCCGACGGGCAGGCCAGGTTGAGCACCCGCTCGCCGCGCAGCGCGGCGAGCTGGGCGGCGAGGGAGTCGGTGCTGCGCCCGCAGGCGACGTCGGCGGCCGACCCGTCCGGCAGCGGCGGGCCGCCCAGGCGGGAGACCCGGGAGTCCCCGATGACGGCGCCGTCGAAGCCCTCGACCGGGGGCCCGACCGGGTCCGGGGTGAGCTGCCGGGCGCCCACGAGCTGGGACAGCGACGCGACGCTGCGCAGCCCGTCGGACGCCCCGGCCCAGGCGAGCACGCCGGAGACACCCCAGGCCAGCACGACGGCGGCCACGGCGACGACGGTCATCCGCCGCCCGGCGCGGACGCAGTACCGCAGGATCTCCGGCAGCGGGGCGTGCCCGCCGGGGGAGCGGCTCTGCCGCCGCAGCACCAGCAGCGTCCGCAGCCCCGCCGCGCCCAGCGACGCGGCCAGGGTGAAGGCCAGCAGCCCGGCCCCGGCCAGCAGGTACCAGTCGACGAACCCGCGGGTCACCGACTCGACGGCCTGGGCACCCATGCGCTGCGCGGCGCCGGGCTCGAACACCGCCGTGGCCGCGGCGTTGCGCTGCACCGGCCCGAGCGTGAGCTGCGGGCGCAGCGGGCCCCAGACCCGCACCCGGTCGACGTCGAGGGTGGTGTTGCCGACCTGCACGATCTGCGCGGGGCCGACCGGCGCGAGGTCCGGGGCCCTCGCCCCGACGCGCAGGTACTGCCCGAAGGCGGTGACGCCCTGGTCCGGGGTCAGGGCGACGACGGTCGGGATGCCCGCGACCAGGCAGAACAGGACGAGCAGGGCGGCGGGCCACGACCGGGCCCGCAGCGGGGCCCGGGTGTCGTCGGTCGGTGGGGCGGGGCGGGTGGCGGGGGTCTCGGTCATACCGTACCCAGGGTGCCCGCTCGCGCCGGTCCCGTCATCCCGCCCCCCGGGAGCGGGGGGCGGGACGACCGGCGGCGTCAGCCGCCGATGCGGAACACGTAGAGGCCGAAGTCACGGTCGCTGGCGAGCACGAACTTCTCGCCGTTCTCGTCGAACCAGACCTCGACGCCCCAGAAGTTGCTGCCGCCCTCGTCGATGAACGAGGCGACCTCGGTGATCCCGCCCCGTCCGTACTCGACGACGCGCAGCCCGGCGGCGTAGTAGGACAGGTACGCCAGTCCCTGCCGCTCGGGGTCCATCGCGACCTCGTGCACCGACAGGTCACCGAAACCCTCCGCGAACGCGGCGTCCTGGGACTCCGGCACCGCGTACGTGTCGACCTGGCTGATGCTCCCCGCCCCGCCGTTCGGGCCGCGCGGGATGTCGGTGGCGAACAGCCGCACGTAGCCCCAGCCGTCGAACACCGCCGTGATGGTCGCGCCGAACGACGGCGAACCCGGGGCCGGGGCGGGCGTCGTGCAGGCGCTGGAGTGGCTCACCCCGGGCACGCCGAGCAGCTGCAGGCCGGTGGTCCGGCCGACGAAGACGAACGGGACGGTCTCGCTCGCGGCGGCCATGGTGACGAGCTCGTCGCAGCCCGGCACCGCGGAGTTGAAGACGATGCCGGCGGAGTACCCGGCGGCGGTGACGTTGTCGAGCTTCTCCTGGAACGCGCACGTGCCGCGCTCGACGAGCGCCGTGCCGCTGCCCGCGGGCAGGGGTCCGGTGGCCGAGCAGGCCTGCCCGACGTAGGTCGTCGGGCCGGTGATCGGGTTCTCGGCGGTGACCGGCGGGCTGTCCGGGGCCGCGGCGGCGGCGAACTCGGTGCCGGCGTAGGGGCCGTCGTCGATCACGGCCCTGGCCCGGTAGGGCGCGAAGTCCTCGTCGGTGGCGAGCATGAAGCGGCGGTTGGGCGAGAGCTCGGACTGGTGCCCGTTGCCCTCGGGGCTGATCTGCTCGCCGCGGGCCGCCCGCTCCTCGTCGAGCGCGGCGTAGTCGCTCTCCGCGATGAGGGTGACCGCGGTCGGGTTCGTGACGTCGAGCAGGACGTAGCCGCCGTCCCAGTAGGACGCGTTCATCACGTACCGGCGGCCGATCTTGTACACGTCCATGTCGTGGCTGAAGACCTGGTTCAGCCCGGCCGGGGAGTCCTGGTCGACGCCGAAGAGCGCGGCGAGGTCCAGGGTGTCGTTCACGAGCACCGGGACGGCCGGGTTCGTGATGTCGAGGATGTCGAGGTCCGTGAGCTCCTCGTTGTCCACGAGCACGACGTAGGTGCGCTTGTCGAACTCGTTGGTCCAGACCCGCATCGAGTGGGTGGTGTTGGGCGCCGGGTCCAGGCCGCCCTCCTCGTTGGTGAAGTCCCCGGTGTGCAGCGTGATCGGCTGCGGGGCCGCCGGGTCGGTGACGTTCCACAGCGAGATGCCGCCGGCCTTCGTGGGGTCGGTGACGAGCGCCGGGTCGCAGGTCTCGTTCTGGTGCACGAGCAGGTCGCCGGTGAAGAACGCGTTGGCCATCGGCACGACCTGGATGCCCTCGCCCGCGTAGGAGCCGGGGCTGGTCGGGATGAACGCCTCGGTCAGCTCGACCGGGGCGGCCGGGTCGGAGATGTCCATGACGTGCACGCCGCCCGCCTCGCACGTCGGCTCGCGGAAGGCGTTGAGGTAGGCGAAGTCGCCGTACGCGGTGACGTCGGCGACCCGGCCGGTGTTGCCCGCCCCGGACGGGTTGGTGACCTCGCCCTTGCCGACGACCTCGATGGCGCCGGTCTGCACGGGCGGCAGGTGCCCCTCGTCGCCGTCGTGCTGCTTGGCCCCGTCGAGGACGCCCTCACCCGGGAACAGCTCCCTGGCGCCGATCGCGTCCGGTTCGGGATGGGCGGCGGCGGTGCCGGTGGTGACCGTCAACAGGGCGAGTGCGGCCGCGGTGGCGGCGATCGCGGCGCGCACCGGGCGCGGGCGTGGTCTTCTCACGGATGTCCCCTTTTCGAGTGTCGCTCGACCGGCTGAACGTAAAGGGACTGTGAAGCGTTGGGAAGGGGTTCGCCCGCGATCACGGCGCGGCGCGCACCGCCAGCAGGGCGATGTCGTCGTCGCGCGGGTCGGTGGAGAAGCCCTCCACCGCGCGCCGGACCGCGTCGACGACCTGCGCCGCCGGCCGGCCCGCGGCCGCGGCCGCGGCCGCGAGCAGCCGGTCCGCCCCGAACTGCTCGCGGTTCCCGTGCGGCCCGCCGCGGCGGCGCTCGGTGACGCCGTCGGTGTAGACGAGCAGCGTGTCGCCGGGGGCGAGGTGGTGGCGGGTCGCCGTGAGTGCCAGTCGCGGCACCAGGCCGACGGCCGTGCCGAACTCCCCGACCAGGTCCGCCCCGGCCGGTCCGTCCGCGGTCGCCGCGCGCACCAGCACCGGCTGCAGGTGCCCGGCCAGCACGAGGTCGGCGACGAGGCCGCGCGGCTCGCCGGGGCCCGGGCGGGTGACGAGCGCGGTGGCGAGCGTGCAGAACTGGGAGGGGTCCTCCGCCTCCATCATCACGTCGTTGAGCATCTCCACCGCGCGGGGCAGGGGCCGCCCGTCGCGGACGAGCACCCGCAGCACGTCGCGGACGGTGCCCGTGCGGGCCGCGGCCCTGGCCCCCTTGCCGCACACGTCGCCGATCGACACCAGCCAGCGGGAGGCGTCGATGGTGAGGACGTCGTAGAAGTCGCCGCCGACGTCGGACCCGGCGGTCGCGGGCAGGTAGCCGGCGGCGAGGTCGAGCCCGGGGGCGATCGGCAGGGCGCGGGGGAGCAGGGCCTGCTGCAGGGCCTGGGACACGTCGACCTGCGCGGCGGTGGTCTGCGCGTTGTGGATGGCGAGCCCGGCGCGGCGGGCGATGTCGTCGATGAGCACGACGTCCTCGGGCGTGTGCGGGCGCCCGTCCGGCCGGCCCACCGACAGCGTCCCGAGGGTGCGGCCACGGGCCCGCAGGGCCACCGCGACGCCGTCCGTGGGCAGGGCGAAGCGCACGGTGCCGGCCTCGCCGCGCACCACCTCGGCCAGGCGCCTGCGCAGCTCGTGCCCCGGGTCGCGGCCGCCGAACGGCGGGGCCGCCGCCGGGTCGAGCGCGGCGCGCAGCTCGGGCAGCACGTCCTCGTCGGCGTGGGTGAGCGCGGCCAGGCGCAGTCGGCCGAGCGGGTCGGCGAGGTGCACCGCGCACCACAGGCCCAGCCGCGGCACGACGACCTGCGGCACGACGGCGACGGCCAGCTCGACGTCGAGGGACTGGGACAGCAGCTCGCTGGTCTCGGCGAGGTAGGTCATCCAGGCCCGCCGCCGCTGGTCGACCCCGCGCAGCCAGGCGGACTCGATCGCCATCGCGACCCGGTGGGCCACGAGCTCGGCCTGCTCGCGGACCGCGGCCGCCTCCTGCGCCGCGGCGGGCGGCAGCCCGGTGATCCGCAGCGCGCCCCGCAGCGGGGCGGTGGTCGGCAGCACCACCGACAGCTCGCCGCCGTGCTCGGGCACACCCGTCCTGGCGATCTCGCGGACCCCGGTGCCGTCGCCGTCGTCCACCTCCACCAGCACCGACCCGGCGTCGAGCACCTCGCGCAGGCGGCGGACGAGCTCGGCGACCAGCTCCTCGGGCCCGAGCCGGTCCACCAGTCCGGCCGGCAGGTGCAGCAGCCAGCGCGTGCGGTCCGGCCGGGCCGGGAAGGTCGCCGGAGGGGACGCGGGGGCGTCGGGGACGTCGGGCACCTCGGGGGCGGCCGGGCCGTCGGGCCGGGCCAGGCTGAACCACGTGTGGTGGGTGCCGTCGGCGTCGTGGCGGGTGCCCCACGCCGACGCGAGCCGGGTCAGCATGGTCAGCCCGCGCCCGTGCGTGGCGGCGCGGCCGTAGCGCCGGCGCGGCTGGGCGAGGTGGGCCTCCAGGGGTCCCGCGCCGCGGTCGGAGACGGTCACGAGGACCTGCGCGTCGGTGATCTCGGCGGCCACCTCGAACTCGGTGCCGGCGTGCAGCACGGAGTTCTCGGCCAGCTCGCTGGTGAGCAGCACCGCCGTGTCCACGAGGTCGCCGAGGGCGGCATCGCCCGCCGCGGGCCCGGCGAGCATCTCCGCCACCATCCGACGCGCCCGGCCCGGGGATCGGGCGTCCGGCGGCAGGCGCATCCGCCGCTCGGTCTGAACGGGCACCCGTGCAGTGTGCCCGGCGGGGGGCCGTCCTGGCGCGCCGGAGGGGGAGTCCCTAGGGTCGGACCACGATGGCAGCTGCACACGGGGCCGACGACCTGCTCCGGGAACTCGCCGACGCCCTGCACGACGTGCGGCGCGGCCGCTTCGACGTGCGCCTGCCGCGCCGCGAGGGCGTCGCGGGCGAGGTGGTCGACCAGTTCAACGAGCTCGTCGCCGTGGCCGAGCGCCGCAACCGGGACCTCCTGCGCATCGGGCGGGTCGTCGGGCGCGAGGGCCGGATGACCGACCGCCTCGACGAGGAGTCCTACGACGGCTCGTGGGCGTCGGGCGCGCAGGCGGTCAACAACCTCATCGACGACCTGGCCCGGCCCACCGCCGAGATCGCCCGCGTGATCGAGGCCGTGGCCGAGGGCGACCTGTCCCAGCACATGGCGCTGGAGATCGAGGGCCGCCCGCTGCGCGGGGAGTACCTGCGGATCGGCCGCACCGTCAACACGATGGTCGACCAGCTGTCCTCGTTCGCCGCCGAGGTCACGCGCGTGGCCCGCGAGGTCGGCACCGACGGGCGCCTGGGCGGCCAGGCCGACGTCCGCGGCGTCGCCGGCACCTGGCGCGCGCTCACCGACTCCGTCAACACGATGGCCTCCAACCTCACCAACCAGGTGCGGTCGATCTCCATCGCGGCCACGGCGATCGCGAGGGGCGACCTCTCGCGCACCATCACCGTGAACGCCCGCGGCGAGGTCGCCGAGCTCGCCGACACGATCAACGCGCTCACCGCCACGCTGCGGCTGTTCGCCGACGAGGTCACCCGCGTGGCCCGCGAGGTGGGCACGGACGGGCGCCTGGGCGGGCAGGCGGCGGTGCCGAACGTGGCCGGCACCTGGGCCGACCTCACCGACGCGGTGAACCTCATGGCCGCCAACCTCACCGACCAGGTGCGCGGCATCGCCCAGGTGGCCACGGCGGTGGCCTCGGGGGACCTGTCCCAGAAGATCACCGTGGACGCCCGGGGCGAGATCCTGGAGCTCAAGTCGACGGTGAACACGATGGTCGACCAGCTCTCGTCGTTCGCCGCGGAGGTCACCCGCGTGGCGCGTGAGGTGGGCACGGAGGGCAAGCTCGGCGGGCAGGCCGCCGTGCCGCACGTGTCCGGGACGTGGCGCGACCTCACCGAGAACGTCAACCAGCTCGCCTCCAACCTCACCGGGCAGGTGCGCAACATCGCGCAGGTGACGACGGCGGTGGCGCAGGGCGACCTGTCGCAGAAGATCACCGTGGACGCCCGGGGCGAGATCCTGGAGCTCAAGTCGACGGTCAACACGATGGTCGACCAGCTCCAGAGCTTCGCCGCCGAGGTCACCCGCGTCGCCCGCGAGGTGGGCACCGAGGGGCGCCTGGGCGGGCAGGCCGAGGTGGAGGGCGTCGCGGGCACGTGGCGCGACCTCACCGACAACGTCAACTACATGGCCTCGAACCTCACCGGGCAGGTGCGCAACATCGCCCAGGTGACCACGGCCGTCGCCCGCGGCGACCTGTCGCAGAAGATCACCGTGGACGCCCGGGGCGAGATCCTGGAGCTCAAGTCGACCGTCAACACGATGGTCGACCAGCTCCAGTCGTTCGCCGACGAGGTCACGCGCGTGGCCCGCGAGGTGGGGACCGAGGGCAAGCTGGGCGGGCAGGCCGAGGTCAAGGGCGTCGCCGGCACCTGGCGCGACCTCACCGAGAACGTCAACCAGCTCGCCTCGAACCTCACCGACCAGGTGCGCAACATCGCGCAGGTGACGACGGCGGTGGCGCAGGGCGACCTGTCCCAGAAGATCACGGTCGACGCGCGCGGGGAGATCCTGCAGCTCAAGTCGACGGTGAACACGATGGTCGACCAGCTGCAGTCCTTCGCCGCGGAGGTCACGCGCGTGGCCCGCGAGGTCGGCAGCGAGGGGCGCCTGGGCGGGCAGGCCGAGGTGGAGGGCGTCGCCGGCACGTGGCGCGACCTCACGGAGTCGGTGAACCAGCTGGCGTCGAACCTCACCGACCAGGTGCGCAACATCGCGCAGGTGACGACGGCGGTGGCGCAGGGCGACCTGAGCCAGAAGATCACGGTCGACGCGCGCGGGGAGATCCTGCAGCTGAAGTCGACGGTGAACACGATGGTCGACCAGCTGCAGTCTTTCGCCGACGAGGTCACGCGCGTGGCGCGCGAGGTGGGCAGCGAGGGCAAGCTCGGCGGGCAGGCGCAGGTGCGCGGCGTGTCGGGCACGTGGCGCGACCTCACCGAGAACGTCAACCAGCTCGCCTCCACGCTCACCACCCAGCTGCGCGCGATCTCCACGGTGTCCACGTCGGTGGCCAGCGGCGACATGACCCAGCAGATCACCGTGGCCGCCGCGGGCGAGGTCGCGGAGCTCAAGGACACGATCAACAAGATGATCGTGACGCTGCGCGAGACCACCGCGGAGAACGCGGGGCAGAACTGGCTGGACTCCAACCTGGCCCGCATCGGCGACCTGCTGCAGGGCCAGCGCGACCTGCGCGCCGTCGGTCAGATGATCATGAACGAGGTGGCGCCGCTGGTGGGCGCGCAGGTCGGGGCGTTCTTCCTGCGGGTGCCCGGCGGCCGCTGGGAGCTCACCGGCGGCTACGCCGTGGCCGTCACCGACGAGCCCGTCGTGCTCGGCGCCGGCGAGGGGCTGGTCGGGCAGGCCGGGAGCACGGGGGAGACCGTGCTGGTCACCGGCGTCCCCGACGACTACCTGCGGATCCGCTCGGGCACCGGGTCGGGCGCGCCGCGCTCGGTGGTGGTGCTGCCGGTGCCGTTCGAGGGCGAGTCGCTCGGGGTCGTCGAGTTCGGGTCGGTGGCGCCGTTCTCCCCGCTGCACCTGGCGTTCCTGGAACGCCTCGTCGCCACGATCGGCGTCGCGCTGGCCACGATCCAGGCCAACCGGCGCACCGAGGAGCTGCTCGCGCAGAGCCAGGGCCTGGCCACCGAGCTGCAGCACCAGTCGGCCGAGCTGCAGCGCGCCAACGCCGAGCTGGAGGACAAGGCGCGCGAGCTGACCGAGCAGAACCGCAACGTCGAGATCAAGAACCTGGAGATCGAGGCGGCGCGGCGCGGCGTGGAGGAGAAGGCGCAGCAGCTCGCGCTGGCCAGCCAGTACAAGTCGGAGTTCCTGGCCAACATGAGCCACGAGCTGCGCACGCCGCTGAACTCGCTGCTGCTGCTCTCCCGGCTGCTCGCCGAGAACTCCGAGAGCAACCTGACGCCGCGGCAGATCGAGTTCGCCAGCACGATCCACGGTGCCGGGTCCGACCTGCTCAGCCTCATCGACGACATCCTCGACCTGTCCAAGATCGAGGCCGGGCGGGTGGACGTCGACCCCGCCGTGGTGGACCTCGCCGAGATCCGCTCCTACGTCGAGCAGGCGTTCGGGCCCCAGGCCGAGGACAAGGGCCTGCGGCTGCACGTGCGCGCCGGCTCCTCGGACACCGGCGGGGACCTGCCCGACACGATCACCACCGACGCGCAGCGGCTCCAGCAGATCCTGCGCAACCTGCTCGCCAACGCCGTGAAGTTCACCGACACCGGCACCGTCACGCTCACGATGGCCGCCGCCCCGCCCGGCACCGTCTACGGGGTCCCGGCGCTCGACGCCGCCCGCCGCGTCGTCGCGTTCTCGGTGCGCGACACCGGCATCGGCATCCCCGACGAGAAGCTCGCGATGATCTTCGAGGCGTTCCAGCAGGCCGACGGCACCACCAGCCGCAAGTACGGCGGCACCGGGCTGGGCCTGTCGATCAGCAAGGAGCTGGCCCGCATGCTGGGCGGGCGGATCGACGTCACGTCCACGGTCGGGGAGGGCTCGGAGTTCACGCTGTTCCTGCCCGACGAGCTCCCCGCGGTGACGGCGGCGGCGCGCATGTCGGCGCGGCCCGAGCAGCTCCCGCTCGACCCGTCGGGCACGGGTTCGCAGGCGGGCCGCGGCGCGCCGATCCTGCGGGCCGCGGGCGGCGCCATGCGGCCGATGCCCGAGCTGGACGGTGTCACCGTGCTCATCATCGACGACGACGTCCGCAACGTGTTCGCGCTGACCAGCGCCCTGGAGCTGCACGGGCTCGCCGTGCTGTACGCCGACAACGGGCACGAGGGCATCCGGCTGCTCACCGAGAACCCCGGGATCGACGTCGTCCTGATGGACGCGATGATGCCCGACATCGACGGCAACGAGACCACCCGGCGGATCCGCGCGCTGCCGCAGGGCCGGGACCTGCCCGTCGTGTTCCTGACGGCCAAGGCGATGCCCGGCGACCGGGAGTCCAGCCTCGCCGCGGGCGCCACGGACTACGTCACCAAGCCCGTCGACCTCGACGAGCTGCTGCTGCTCATGGCGTCCTGGGTCGGCGCGCGGGCGGGGGCGGCGTCGTGACGACGGCGCGGGTGCTCGCCGTCGACGACCGCCGGGAGAACCTGCTCGCCCTGCAGGCCATCCTGGAGGGCCTGCCCATCGAGATCGAGTCGGTCACCAGCGGCGAGGACGCCCTGAAGCGGCTGCTCACCGGCGACTACGCGGTGATCCTGCTCGACGCCCACATGCCCGGCATGGACGGCTTCGAGACCGCCGGGCACGTCAAGCAGCGCGAGCGCACCCGGCACATCCCGATCCTGTTCCTCACCGCCGTGGACTACGACCCGCACCTGGCGTTCCGCGGCTACCAGGCCGGGGCAGTGGACTACATCACCAAGCCGTTCGACCCGTGGGTGCTGCGCTCCAAGGTCGCGGTGTTCGTCGACCTGTGGTCGATGCACACCGAACTCTCCGCCCGCGCCGCCGAGGTGGGGCGCCTGCGCACCGCCGTCGACCAGGCCCTGGGGCTGCTCGGCCGCCCGGACCCCGACGTGGCCGGCGCCCGCGCCCGCCTGGAACGCGCCCGCACCCTGCCCTGACGGTCCGCGTCCCGGCCGGGGGTGCTGGTGGTCGGGTGCGTCGTCGGCCGGGGGAGGTGCTCCGGCTCGGAGACCTTCATGATCGTCGGTCGGGCGCGTTGTCGGCCGGATCCGGCCGGGTTCGCGCCGATGTGGTGATCATGGCTCGTGTGGATGCGGTTCCGCGGACAGTGCGGCGCCCTGACACGCGGCGCGGGTCAGCGGGGGCGCAGGACGTAGGCGGTGTAGCCGTAGTCGGCGCCGTGCTCGGCCCGGACGGTGATCTCGTGGCCGATCGCGTCGAGGTCGGCGGCGGACCCGGGGTGCTCGGCCCGCAGGGCGGCGAGGCGCTCGGCGAGCGGGCCGTAGTAGGCGTCCCAGTCGGACTCGGGCAGCAGGTAGGTCGCGGCGACGGTCCAGCCCGCGGCCTGCGCGGCCGCGACGTTGCCGGCCGTAGTGCGCATGGCGGGGTACGCGTCGTCCCAGAACGCGCGGGCCCCGGGCGCGGGGTCGGGCGTCGTCCACTCGGCCTCGGTGAGCACCAGCACCCCGCCGGGGGCGAGCAGGCGGCGCCACGCGGCCAGCGCGGCGTCGACCCCCATGACGTAGGCCGAGCCCTCCGCCCAGAGCAGGTCGGCCGACCCGTCGGCCAGCGGCAGGTCCTCCATCGACGCCTGCAGGCCGGTGCCGCCGCGGCGGCGGAGCTCGTCGAGGAACGGGGCGTGGGTGTCGACGCCGAGCACGTCGCCGCCGGTCAGCTCGGCGAGCAGGAGCGTCGACGTGCCCGGCCCGCACCCGATGTCGACGACGCGGGGCCGCGGCGGGAGCGGCCCGGCGAGCGTCAGCAGCAGGCGGGTGGTCGCCGCCGAGCCGGGTGCCTCGCGGGGCAGACCGGAGTGGGCGGTGAAGAAGAGGTCCTCGCTGGTCGGCACGGCGGGCATCGTGTCACGGGCGGCCGCGCGCGAGCCGCGCGATCACCGGGGCGACGAGCAGCATCACGACCACCCGCAACACCTGCACCGCCACGACGAACGTGACGTCCCCGCCCGCCGAGATGGCCGTCGCGAGCACGGCGTAGATGCCGCCGGGTGTGGTGGCGAGGTAGCCCTCCAGCGGGGTGACGCCGGTCAGCGCGGACAGCACCAGCCCCAGCCCGGCGCACGCCGCGATCACCAGCACGATCAGGGCCGTGGCCAGGGGCAGCGCGCCGAGGACGACCCGCAGCGCCGGCCGGGTGAAGCGGACACCGGCCTGCCAGCCGATCACCGCGTAGGCGATCTCGACGACGGGCTCGGGCGGCGTCCCCCCGCCGGACAGCCCGGTGAGCGAGAGCACCAGCGCCACCGCCATCGGGCCGAGCAGCGCGCCCGCGGGGACCCGGGCGACGAGGGCCAGGCCCAGCCCCAGCACCGTGCAGAGCGCGAGGAAACCGACGTCGAGGACCCACCCCGGCCCCGGGGGCGTCGCCGGTGCCGCGCCGCCGGTGCCGGCGCCGAACGCGAGCGCGGCGACGACCGGCATCGCGCCCGTCACGATCCCGACCCGCAGGTACTGCACGACCGCGACCAGCCGCTCGTCGCCGCCGAGCTCGCGGGCCACCGCGACCAGCCCGGACGCCCCGCCGGCGGTGAGCGCGAGCATCCCGCTGAGCGGGGTGACGCCACGGCGCAGCCCCAGCAGCAGCCCGGCGACCATGCTGACGGCGAGCGTCCCGACCACCACGAGGAGCACCGCGGGCCACTCGGCGAGCACGGCACCGAGGCCGTCGGGGCGGGCCAGCACACCGATGACGACGCCGATGACGGCCTGCGCGAGCGTCGTCGCGCCGACCGGGACGCGCTCGGGGGCACGGTCGAGCAGCGCCAGACCCGCGGCGACGATCAGCCCCGCGAACAGCGCGGGCGACGGCACGCCCAGCGCCCCGATGACCAGCGTCAACGCCAGGGTGAGGACGCCCAGCAGCGCCCACCGTCGCCACCCGCCGCCCCGTGCCATCGTCCTCGATCCTCGATCACGCACGCCCCGGGGTGCAGACTGGGCCCGGTGACGACCACCACCCCCGCCCCCGCCCCGACCTCGGCCGCCACCACCGGCGCCGGTGGCCGCGTGCTGTCCATGGTCCGGCCGCCGGTGTTCGAGACCGTCGAGGAGGAACGCGCGCACCGGAAGGCGAAGCTCGCCGCGGCCTTCCGGATGTTCAGCCGCGCCGGCCTCGACGAGGGCGTGGCCGGGCACATCACCGTGCGCGACCCCGGCCACCCGGACACGTTCTGGGTCAACCCTTTCGGCCTGCACTTCGCGATGGTCCGCAGCAGCGACCTCGTGCGCGTCGACGAGGCGGGCCAGGTGGTCGAGGGTGACCGGGCCGTCAACGGCGCTGCCGTCGCCATCCACTGCGCCGTGCACGCGGCCCGGCCCGACGTCCTCGCCGCCGCGCACGCCCACGGCCCCGCCGGCAAGACGCTGTCGTCGCTGGAGATGGGGATCGAGCCGCTGACCCAGGACGCGTGCGCGTTCTACCAGGACGTCGGCGTGCACGACACGTTCAGCGGCGTCGTCCTGGACGCGGAGGAGGGCAGGCGCATCGGCGAGGCGCTCGGCCCGCACAAGGCGGTGATCCTGCGCAACCACGGGATGCTCACCGTCGGCACCAGCGTGGACAGCGCGGCCTGGTGGTTCCTCACGCTGGAGCGGACCGCGCAGTGCCAGCTCCAGGCCTACGCCGCCGCCGCCGGGCTGGGCACGCCGCCGCGGCAGATCAGCCACGAGGAGGCGGAGCTGACGCGCAGCCAGGTGGGCTACGAGTTCGCCGGCTGGTTCCAGTTCCAGCCGATCTGGGAGCGCATCAGCCGCGAGCAGCCGGACCTGTTCGACTGACCGGCGCGGGGCGGCGGGCCGGCCGCCGCCCCGCTCCCGGTCAGCGCTTGCGCCGGCGGATGTCGGTGAAGCCGGCCGCCTCGGCGTCGGCCGTGGACGTGAACCAGACCTCCGCCTTCGTGCGGCTGTAGTAGGGCGACGCCGTCGTGTGGTAGAGCATCGACTGGGCGTTGCCCTTGATCGTGTGCTCCGGAGTCGGGGCCGCCCCGCCGTCCAGCGGGAGCGCCGACCCGGGGAACGGCCCGGCGACGACCGCCCCCGCCGGTGCGGCGTCGGCCTCCGCCGTGGTGGCGGTGGTCGGTGGGGTGCCGGTCGGGTCACTGCCGGTCGGGTGGCCGCCCGGGTCGCTGTCGGCTGGGGCCGTTGCGGTCGCGCCCGGGTCCGCCGGCGTGGTGTCAGCCGCGGCCGACGCAGCCTCGGCCGGCGCAGCCTCGGCCGGCGCCGCGGGCGCGGCGACCAGGCCCTGCACCTGCGGCGCCGCCGTCGTGGCCTCGGCGGCGGCCGGTGCGGTGCCCGCTGCCCCCGTGTCGGTCGCGGTTCCCGGGGCGGGGTCCGACGGGACGGGGTCCGACGGGACGGTGCCGGACGGGGCCGCGTCCGACGGGGCGGTGGGCGCGCCCGCCGGTCGGGTCGCGACCCGCCGGCCCCGGGTGTTCCACCGGACGAACCCGGCCGCCTCGGCGTCCTGGGCGGTGCGGAACCAGACCGTCGCCCGCGTGCGGGCGAAGTAGGGCGAGTCGGACCCGTGGTAGCGCCGGGTCTCGCCGTTGCCCTTGATCCCGTAGGCCGCCGACGGGGCCGCGCCGTCGGGGCCGGGGGAGGCCGATCCGGGACCGTACGGGCCGTCCGGGTCCGCGGTCCCGTTCGCCGTGCCTGCCGCGCCCGTGTCCTCCGGGGCGGTGGCGCCGGAGGCGCCGCCGTCACCGCCGCGCAGGGCGGCGGCCCCCGGCGCCGCGGCCCCCGCTCCTGCGGCGAGACCGGCTGCGCCGGAGGCTCCCGGCCCGGCCGGGTCCGGCGTCGCCGGGTCCGGGGTGGTCGTGTCGTCGGCGATGGCCGCCTCACCGGTCGCCGGGTCGGTCGCCGGGTCGGTTTCGGGGGCTTCCGCCACCGGCGTGTCGCTCTGGGCACCGGGCTCGTCGGTCGGCGCGCCGCCCTCGGCGGAGGCGTCGTCGGCGTGCACGTCACCCGCGGGCGCACCGGAGTCGGCGTCGGTGGCGTCGTCGGCGCGGGTGCCGGCCGCGGCGGCGCCCAGCCCGACCGCCGCCGCCCCGACACCCACGCCCGCGGCGGCCGTACCGGCCCCGATCCCGGGACCGGCCGCGTCATCGGCAGTGCGCCCCTCGGCGGGGTCGCCCTCCGCCGGGCCGTCGCTCGAGGGGTCGCCGTCGGCAGGGGCCTCGGGAGTCGCGGTCTCGGCGGCCGGGGCGTCGGCACCGGAGCCGTCGGTCGCGCCGTCCGCGTCGTCCGTGCCCGCCTCCGCGGGGCCACCCTCCTCGCCCGGCGTCACGGGCGGGACCACCGGGATCCGTGTCGTCTCCTCCCCGGAGCCGGGGGCCGCGGAGAGGTCGATCTGCTGCGTGGTCTCCGCGTCGGACACGACCGGGATGACGGTCGTGGCCTCGGGGTCGATGCGCGGGATCTCGCCGGTGGCGTCGTCGGCGTCGCGCTGCCCGGCGACCCCCGCGGCGCCGAGCGCGCCTGCCGCGAGGCCGGCGGCGCCGAGGCCGTGGGCGCCGGCGGTGGTGTCGAGGGTCGACAGCGCGGGGTCGACGGCCGGGAACTGCTCGGTGGCGGGCTCGTCGGGCGGCGCCTCCT
>JAPLAT010000515.1 GCA_026393175.1 Pseudonocardiales bacterium | reverse complement strand
CTGCGGTCGAGCTCGTCGGTGCGGCGCAGCACCAGGTTCGCCGACACCATCCGGTCGACGAGCTTGCTCAGCTTGGGCGCCAGCAGCATCGCGTGGTCGGCCACGACGTTCATCGGGCAGCCGCCCTGCTCCACGAGCAGGGACAGGATCCGCCACTGGTCGATCCCCGACCCGTGGGCCCGCAGCGCCTCGTCGAGCCGCTGGGTCGCGGCCCGCTCCACCATCGAGATCAGCCGCAGGGAGTCGCGGCCGTCCAGCGACGAGGGGTCCGGGCGTGCCGCCATGGCGGGAGGATAACCCTGCGATCGGAGTAGCACGATCGCCGCGGCGGCTGGCTAGCGTGGCGGGATGACGCCGCGCGCGGTCCCGCAGCACCTCACGGTGCCGCCCGCGCGCGAGCGGGACGTCCTCACCATGGCGCTCGTCATCCCGCTGCAGGGGCCCGCGGGGATCTTCGGCCCGTCCTGCGAGAGCTGCGCCGAGCTGGCCATGGAGGAGATCAACGCGGAGGGGGGCGTCCTCGGGCGCAGGCTGGACCTGATGACCGTCGACGGCGGGGCGGCGCCGGCCGCCGTCGCGCGGGAGGTCGACGCGCTGGTCGGCGCGGGCGCGATCGACGCCGTGACGGGATGGCACATCTCGGCCGTCCGGGAGGCCGTCGCCCCCGCGATCGCCGGGCGCATCCCGTACGCCTACACCGCGCTCTACGAGGGCGGCGAGCACCGTCCCGGCGTGTTCATGACCGGCGAGACGCCCGACCAGCAGCTGGGGCCCACCCTCGAGTGGTTCGCCCGGTCGGTCGGCGTCCGGCGGTGGACGATCGTCGGCGACGACTACGTGTGGCCGCGCCGCACCGCCCGGGCGGCGCGCCGGTTCCTGCGCGGGATCGGCGGGACCGTCTGCGACGAGATGTACGTCCCCCTCGGCACCGAGCGGTTCACCGGCGTGCTGCGCCGGGTCGAGCGCAGCGGCTGCGAGGCCGTGCTGATGCTGCTCATCGGCCAGGACGCCGTGGAGTTCAACCGCGCGTTCGCCGCGTGGGGCCTGGACCGCGACGTCCTGCGGTTCAGCTCGCTGATCGACGAGAACGTCCTGCTGGCCTCCGGCGCCGAGAACACGCGCGGGCTGATGACCTCGGCCGGCTACTTCGAGGACCTCGCGACGCGCTCCTGCCTCGACTTCGCGGCCAGCTACTTCCGCCGGTTCGGTCCGCAGGCCCCCGTGCTCAACAGCCTCGGCGAGTCGAGCTACGAGGGAGTGCGGCTGCTCACCGAGCTGATGCGGCGCGCGGCCTCCGCGGAGGTCCGCCCGATGACCGCCGTCGCCGAGGGGCTGGCCTACGAGAGCCCGCGCGGCACCGTCGTCCTCCGCGACCGGCACCTGCGCCAGCGCGTGTTCCTGGCGGCCGCCGACGGCCTCGTGTGGGACGTCATCCAGGAGCTGTGAGGGCGCCGGTCGTTGACACGGTCGATGACGCAGCGTACTTTCCTAGGAAATTGTTTCCACTGGATCGGCGGTAGGCGCCCCGCTCACGAGGCCGGACGTCCGGCAAGTCGCCGTGTCCGGGCACGCAGAGTAGTGCGGTCGTCCACCCGAGAGGTCGGTCAGATGGCGACGTACGGATACCGGTGCGACGTCGACGGTCCCGTCGAGGTCCGCCTCCCCATGGGCACGGCGCCCGCCGTGATCGCCTGCCCGGACTGCGGCGGTTCCTCGGTCCGCACCTACACCGCCCCCCTGCTCGGCCTGGCCGACCGCAGGCGCATGGCCGTGATCGACCACGCCGAGGCGTCGCGGACCGAGCCCGCGGTCGTGTCGTCGATCCCGGCCGCCCCGCGGGCGACCCGGCGGCCCGCACCCGCCCGCCGCATCGACCCGCGGGCACTGCGCCTCCCGCGCCCCTGATCCCGCACTCCGCGCCCTCGGCCCGGGCCCCGATCCCGTGCCCGTCCGCACCGCCCGAGGTTCCGTCACACCGCCCCACCACATGAGGAGTGCCGCCATGCCCGAGGTCGTGTTCCCGCTCGACTCGATGAAGAAGTTCACCGAGCAGCGCATCGTCGGCCACAACCGGTGGCACCCGGACATCCCGGCGCTCGTCCAGGTCAGGCCCGGGGACTCGTTCCGGGTGCACTGCCGCGAGTGGTTCGACGGTGCCATCCAGAACAACGACTCCGCCGACGACGTGCTGCACGCCCCGCTGGCCGGGGTGCACGTGCTGTCCGGCCCGATCGCCGTGCAGGGCGCCGAGCCCGGTGACCTGCTCGTCGTGGACATCCTCGACGTCGGCCCGATCCCCCAGGAGGACTCCGGGCCGCTGGCCGGGCAGGGCTGGGGCTACACCGGCGTGTTCGCCACCGGCAACGGCGGCGGGTTCCTCACCGAGCAGTTCCCCGACGCCTACAAGGTGATCTGGGACTTCCAGGGCGGCAGGGCGACGTCCCGGCACGTGCCGGGCGTGTCCTTCACCGGCATCGTCCACCCCGGCCTGATGGGCACCGCCCCCTCGGCGGAGCTGCTGCGGACGTGGAACGCCCGCGAGCAGCGCCTCATCGACACCGACCCGCAGCGGGTGCCCCCGCTCGCGCTGCCCCCGCTGCCGGACTCGGCGATCCTGGGCAGCCTGCGCGGCGACGAGTTCGACCGCGTGGCCCGCGAGGCCGCGCGCACCGCGCCGCCCCGGGAGAACGGCGGCAACCAGGACATCAAGAACCTCACCAAGGGTTCCCGGGTCTTCTACCCGGTGTTCGTCAAGGACGCCAAGCTGTCGATGGGCGACCTGCACTTCTCCCAGGGCGACGGCGAGATCACGTTCTGCGGCGCGATCGAGATGGGCGGGTTCATGGACCTGCACGTCGACGTGATCAAGGGCGGCATGGCCACCTACGGGGTGTCCGAGAACGCGATCTTCATGCCGGGCAACGTCGACCCCCGCTACGACCAGTGGCTGGCGTTCTCCGGCACCTCGGTGACGCTCGACGGCGAGCAGCGCTACCTGGACTCGCACCTGTCCTACCAGCGGGCCTGCCTGCACGCGATCGACTACCTGCAGAAGTTCGGTTACAGCGACATCCAGGCCTACATGATCCTCGGCGCCGCGCCGATCGAGGGCCGGCTGTCCGGCGTGGTCGACATCCCGAACTCCTGCTCGACCGTCTACATCCCGACGGCGATCTTCGACATCGACGTGCGGCCGAGCGCGTCCGGGCCCGCGCAGATCGACCCCGGCATGGGCGTGCCGCGCTCCGTCGCCTGACCGACCCGGGCGGGTGCGGGCACCGCTCCCCGCACCCGCCCCGGGACCCCAGACACACCCGCGTCACAGAGAGGTGACCACCGTGGGAGCCGTGGGACTGCTGTTCGTCGGCGCCGTGCTCTTCATCAACGGCGCCATGCTGCTCGGCTGGGTCGACGCGAAGTCCGCGGCACCCATCAACTTCTTCGTCGGGGCCCTGCAGATCATCACCCCGACCTATCTGATCTTCACGGCGAACGGGGACGCGGACACGATCCTCTCCGCCGCGGGTCTCTACCTGTTCGCGTTCACCTACCTCTACGTCGGGCTCAACCTCACCTTCGACCTGGACGGGACGGGCCTGGGCTACTTCTGCCTGTTCGTCGTCCTGTCCGCGCTGGTGTACGCGGGGCTGAACTTCACCCGCTTCGCCGACCCCGGCTTCGGCGTCATCTGGCTGCACTGGGCCTTCCTGTGGCTCCTGTTCTTCCTGGTGCTGGGCCGCAAGCGGGACGGCCTGTCCCGCTACACCGGCGCGGTCACGGTGATCCAGGCCTGGCTGACGGCGTGGGTGCCCGCGTTCCTGCTGCTCACCGGCACCTACGCCGAGTGGTCCGTGACCATCGCCGTCGCGCTGGCCGTGATCGGGGTGGTGGCCTTCGGCGGCCTGTACGTCGTCATGGGGCGGGGCGCCGCGCCGCTCGCGCCGTCCGCCCCGAGCACGACCGGGCACGCCGCGCCGGTCTGAGCGGGGCGCCGCGCCGCGTTGCCGTTCCGGCAACGCGGCGTGCGGTGCGGTGCCGGTCTCCGCCAGACTCCGGTGATCCACCGCCGATCGAAGGAGCCCCGGTGCCCGGCACCCCGCGCCGCCGACGTCGCGACACCCCGCCGCCCCGGACCGGCAACACCGAGGCCGAGGTGCTCCGCGGCTTCCTCGACCACCTCAGGGCGGGCATCGCCGCGAAGGTCGAGGACGCGCCCGAACCCCAGGTCCGCACGCCCGGTGTGCCGTCCGGCACGAACCTGCTGGGCCTGCTGCACCACCTGACCTCCGTCGAGGCGGCGACCTTCCTCGGTGCCCGGGTGCGTGACTGGCAGGCGACGTTCCGGGCCGACCCCGACGACAGCGTGGCCGAGGTCGTCGCGCGCTACCGCGACACCGTCGACCGCACCAACCGGGTCCTCGACGACTGCACCGATCTCGGGGCGCCCCTGCCCCGCCCGGGCGGCGGCGCCCCGGGGCCGGCCGTGCGCTGGGCGCTGGCCCACATGATCGAGGAGACCGGCCGGCACGCCGGGCACGCCGACATCCTGCGCGAGCAGATCGACGGGGCGACCGGGCGCTGACCGGCGCGCGGAACCCGAGGACCGCGCCCCCGCGGCGGAGCCGGGGCCGAAGGGTCCGTCCGTCCCCCTGTGCCGGCGGGCCGCGCGCACGACGGCCCGGCGACGGTGCGCGGCGTCCCGTCAGAGGTAGGGGTCGGTGATCTCGCGGAGCTGGGTGAGGAGCTGGTGCAGCCGCGCGGTGGCCCGCCGACCCAGGTGCCGGGTCCACTCCTCCTGCACGGCGGCCTCGGTCCGGCGCGCCACCTGCTGCGCCGCGAGCCCCCGCTCGTCGAAGACCACCAGCCGCGCGCGGGCGTCGGTGGGATCCGGGACCCGGCGCACGTACCCGGCCCGTTCGAGCTGGTCGACCATGAACGTGGCGGTCTGCCGGGTGACGCGTGCCCGCTCGGCGAGATCGGAGAGCCGGGTGCCCTTGGCGTCGACCCTGGCCAGCACCCGCCCCTGCGCGATCGTCACGTCGTCGTACCCGGCCGCGGCCAGGTCGGCGAGCACCCGGTCCTCCATCGCGCGCTGGACGATGAAGCACAGCAGGCCGATGTTCAGCGGCCCGTCCATCGCCTGCTCCGGCATGGACACCCCTTGACATTAGGCAGATAATCGAATCAAGATACTACCATCTTCGAATCGTCTGGAGGGGCCGTGGACGACGACGCCATCTGGCGGGTCATCGACGACGAGCGCGGCCGCCTGGCCGACCTGCTCGACGAGCTCGGCGACGCGGAGTGGCGCACGCCGTCGCTGTGCGCGGCCTGGACCGTGCGGGACGTCATCGCACACCTGACGCTGGCCCACGCGAGCCCGCTCACCGCCGCCGTCGGCCTGATCCGGGCCGGGGGGAACTTCGACCGGACGATCCGCGACACCGCGATCCGGCAGGCCCGCCTGCCGGTACCGGAGCTCCGGCGGCGGCTGCGGGCGATGGTGGGCTCGCGCCGCATCGTGCCGTTCCTCGCCCCGATCCAGCCGATGATCGACGTCCTGTGCCACGCCCAGGACGTCGCCCGCCCCCTCGGGGGCCAGCCGTTCCCGTTCCGGTCGCAGCGCCTGCTGCGCGGGTTCGAGCTGGTGGCCACCGACGCGCCGTGGCGGGTGGGGTCCGGCGTCCGGGTGGAGGGCCCGATGTCGGCGCTGCTGCTGCTGGTCACCGGCCGCCCGGCCGCGCTGGGCGAGCTGTCCGGCCCGGGTGTGGCCACGCTTCCCGCCCGGTTCCCGCACGTCACCGGCACGACACCCACGAAGGAGCGGTCATGACCTACTTCGCGCACGTCGTCGACGTCCCGGCCCCCGCCGCCGTCTACGACGCGACCCACGCCGAGCTGCTGCGCCGCACCGGCGGGCACGTCGACGGGCTCGTCGTGCACCTGTGCCGGGCCACCGACGCCGGCTTCCAGGTGGTGGAGGTGTGGACCGACAGGGCCGCGTTCGAGAAGGCCGAGCGCGAGCACGTCGGGCCGATCCTCGCCGAGCAGGCCGCGGCCGCGTCCGGCGCGCCGCTGTCGCCCCCGCGCGTGGAGGAGTTCGAGCTGCGCGGGCTGGCCGTCCCCGCCGCCGGCATCGCGACGTAGCCGTGCCGCGGACCGCGGGCGGCGCGACGCTCGACCCCGCCGCCCTCGACGACCTCGACGGCCTCGGCCTCGGCCCGGAGCCGCTGCCCCGGCTCGGGTCGATGGTGGCCGCGCAGCTGGGACGTCCGCACGTGCGGGTGCGCACCGTCCACCGGCGGGACCACCCGTACGACCGGCCCGCGCTGACGACCCGCAGCCG
>JAPLAT010000259.1 GCA_026393175.1 Pseudonocardiales bacterium | reverse complement strand
GGGCCGGCTGCACCTCGACGACGAGCGGGTGCTCGCCCTGGCCCGGGCGCTGGCCCGGCCCCGGGTGCGCGACGCCGCGCTGGCCCGGTGCGCCGCGTGGTCCGGTCCGCCCCGGGCCGAGGACGCCGGACCGGGGGCCGGGGCCGATGCAGGGGCCGATGCCGCGTCCGATCCCGGGCCCGACCCGGTGTCCGCCGCCGCGGCGGAGGCGCTGTGGCTCGCCCTGTGCCGGGAGACGCCCGACCCCCAGGCCGTCGAGCCGGCCGCCCTCCTCGCCGTCAGCGGCCTGCTGCGGGGCGACGGCGCGCTCGCCAACGTGGCGCTGGCCCGGGCCGAGCGGGCCAGCCCGGGCCACCGGCTGACCCGCCTGCTGCGCACGGCCGCCGAGGCCGGCGTGGCACCCGAGCAGGTGCGCGAGTGGCTGCGCACCTGCCCCGGGCTGCCGGACTGGCCGCGGCCGTGAGCGGGCCGGGCGGCTCAGACGAGGCTGAGCCGGTGCTGGGTGAACCGCCAGGCGTCGCCCACGATGCGGGCGAGGTCGGTGTGCTGCGGGCGCCAGCCCAGCGCGGCCGTGGCGGCCTCGCTCGACGCCACGAGCACGGCCGGGTCGCCGTCGCGGCGCGGGGCCGTGACCGCGGGGATCGGGTGCCCGGTCACCGCGCGGCAGGCCTCCAGCACCTCGCGGACCGAGAAGCCCGCACCGCTGCCCAGGTTGTAGATGCCGTGCTCGCCGGGGCGGGCGTGGTCCAGGGCCAGCAGGTGCGCCGCGGCCAGGTCGTCCACGTGCACGTAGTCGCGCACGCAGGTGCCGTCCGGGGTGGGCCAGTCGTCGCCGTACACCGACACCGACTCGCGCTGCCCGGCAGCGACCTGCAGCACGATCGGGATGAGGTGGGTCTCCACGGCGTGCCGCTCGCCGAACCGCCCGTGCGCCCCGGCCACGTTGAAGTAGCGCAGGCTCACCGCGGCGATGCCGTGGGCGCGGGCGTAGGAGCCGATGGCGTGGTCGATGGCGAGCTTGCTCGCGCCGTAGGGGTTGGTCGGGCGGGTCGGCGCGTCCTCCCGGATCGGCACCTGCTCGGGCTCGCCGTAGGTGGCGGCGGTGGAGGAGAAGACCAGGCGCGGCACCCCGTGCGCGCGCATGGCCTCCAGCAGCGCCAGCGAGGTGACGACGTTGCCCGACCAGTACAGCTCGGGCCGCGCCACCGACTCGCCGACCAGCGAGCGGGCCGCGAAGTGCAGCACCCCGTCGTAGCCCGCGCCGTCCACGCCCTCGCCGAGCACGTCGCCGGCGATCTGCGCGAGGTCGCCCTCGGCGAAGCGGGCCCCGTCGGGCACGGCGTCGCGGTGGCCGGTGGACAGGTCGTCGAGCACGGTGACGGTGTGGCCCGCGTCCACGAGGTGCGCCGCGCACACGCTGCCGACGTACCCGGCCCCGCCGGTGACGAGCAGGCGCATCTAGCGGGCCCTGACCAGCACGGCGTGGGCGATCAGCGGGGCGACGGAGGAGTCCTCGCCGTCGGCGGACACCCCGACGGCGTCACCGAAGCGCGAGATCGGGCGCACCTCGACGGCGTGCCCCGGGACGATGCCCGCGCCCTTCAGCTCGGCCATGAGGTCCGCGTCGGTCTGCACGTGCTCGGCGATCCGGCGCACCTCCACCGGGCCGCCGCCGCGGCGCGCGAACTCGTCGAGCCGCTGCAGCCCCACCTCGAGGGTGGGGGGCGCGCCCGGCGCGGTGCGCTGCTCGGCGAGCTCCTTGAGCCCGGGGATCGGGTTGCCGTAGGGCGAGATCGTCGGGTTGTCCAGCAGCGCCACCAGCTTGCGCTCCACGGCGTCGCTCATCACGTGCTCCCAGCGGCACGCCTCGGTGTGCACCAGCTCCCACTCCAGCCCGATCACGTCGGTGAGCAGGCGCTCGGCCAGGCGGTGCTTGCGCATCACGGCCACGGCGCGCGAGCGCCCGGCGTCGGTGAGCTCCAGGTGGCGGTCGCCGGCCACCACGACCAGCCCGTCACGCTCCATGCGGGCCACGGTCTGGCTCACGGTCGGCCCGCTCTGCGCGAGCCGCTCGGCGATGCGGGCGCGCAGCGGCACCACGCCCTCCTCCTCCAGCTCGTAGATCGTCCGGAGGTACATCTCGGTGGTATCGATGAGCTCGTTCACAGACTCGGCCCCTTCGTCAAGACCCCATCGTATCGGGACGACGCGTCGACGGCCTGAGGGCATCCGGGGCAGGATGGCCCGCGTGTCGGACCCCGCCAGCCCCCTCCCCGGCCCCTTCGCCGGCCCCCTCGTCGACCCGGCCGGACTGGCCGCCCGCCTCGACCCGCCGGGGGACCCGGCGGCGCCGGTGGTGATCGACACCCGGCACGCCGCGGCCGCCGCAGGCAGGCCGGTCGTCCTCGACGTCCGGTGGAACCTCGTGGGTCCGCCCGGCCGGCGGGAGTACGAGGCCGGGCACGTCCCCGGGGCGGTCCACCTCGACGTCGACGGCGATCTCGCCGGCCCGCCCCGCCCGGGCCCCGGCGGCACCGGCGGCCGGCACCCGCTGCCCGAGCCGGGGCACCTGCAGGAGGTGCTGCGCGGCGCCGGGGTGGGCGCGGGGTCGTCCGTGGTCGTCTACGACGCCGGGGACGGTTCGGTCGCCGCCCGGGCCTGGTGGCTGCTGCGCTGGGCGGGGTTCCCCGCGGACCGGGTCGCGGTCCTGGACGGCGGCTGGGCGGCGTGGACGGCCGCGGGCCTGCCGGTCACCACCGAGGAGCCGCGGCCCGAACCCGGCGACGTGGTGGTCCGGCCCGGGGCGATGCCCGTGCTCGACGCCGACGGCGCGGCCGCCGTCGCGGCGGGCGGGGTGCTCGTCGACGCCAGGGCGGGCGCGCGGTTCCGCGGTGAGACCGAGCCCGTCGACCCCGTGGCGGGGCGGGTGCCGGGCGCGGTCAACCTGCCGGCCACGTCCGTCGCGGCCGGGGGGAGCTGGCCGGCACCCGAGGAGCTGCGCGCGCGGCTCACCGCGCTGGGCCTGGGCGCCGGACGGCCCGAGGGCGCCTACTGCGGGTCCGGCGTCACGGCCGCCACCGTCGTGCTCGCCGCGGAGCACGCCGGGCTGCCGGTGGTGCCGCTGTACGTGGGGTCGTGGTCGGACTGGTGCGCCGACCCGGCGCGACCCGTCGCGACCGGCCCCGATCACCTAGGTTCACCGGCATGAACCCGCGAACGGCGGTGGTCTGGACGCCGGACTTCCTGAGCTACCAGCTCTCCGACGACCACCCCCTCAACCCGGTGCGCCTCGACCTCACCATGCGCCTGTCCCGGGAGCTGGGCGTGCTCGACGGCGTCGATCTGCTGGCGCCGCAGGAGGCGTCGGACGAGGACCTGCTGCGGGTGCACGTGCCCTCGTACCTCACGGCGGTGCGCAGCGCGCCGTTCGAGCCGTTCGGCGTCGGCCACGGGCTGGGCACCGCGGACAACCCGGTGTTCTTCGGCATGCACGAGGCGAGCGCGCTCATCGCGGGCGGGTCCCTGCTGGCCGCGCAGGCCCTCGCCGAGGGCCGCGCCGACCGGGCCGTGAACATCGCAGGCGGGCTGCACCACGCGATGGCCGACCGGGCCGCCGGGTTCTGCGTCTACAACGACTGCTCGATCGCCATCGCGTGGCTGCTGGACAACGGGTTCGACCGGATCGCCTACATCGACGTCGACGTCCACCACGGCGACGGCGTCCAGGCCGCCTTCTACGACGACCCCCGGGTGCTCACCGTCTCGATGCACCAGCACCCGCTCACGCTGTGGCCGGGCACCGGCTGGCCCACCGAGTACGGCACGGGCGACGGCGTGGGCTACGCGGTGAACGTGCCGCTCCCGCCGGGCACCCGCGACGCGGGCTGGCTGCGGGCCTTCCACGCCGTGGTGCCCTCGCTGCTGCGGGAGTTCCGGCCGCAGGTGATCGTCACCGAGTGCGGGGCCGACACCCACGCCGAGGACCCGCTGGCCAACCTGGAGCTCTCGGTCGACGGGCAGCGGGCGATCTACCACACGCTGCGCGAGCAGGTGGCGGCCTGCGACGCCAAGTGGCTGGTGCTGGGCGGGGGCGGGTACTCGCTGTTCCGTGTGGTGCCCCGCTCCTGGACCCATCTGCTCGCCACCGCGCTGGACCGCGACCTCGACCCGGGCCTGCCGATCCCGGCGGACTGGATCGCGCACGCGGCCGGGCTCACCCGCGCCGCGCTGCCCACCGCCATGACCGACGGGCGCGACCCCGCCTACACCCCGTGGGGCGACGTGCCCGGCGAGGCGACGGCCGACCGCGTCGACGGCGCCATCACCGAGGTCCGGCGGGCGCTGTTCCCGCTGCACGGCCTCGATCCCGACGACCCCCGCGACTGAGGCAGGCATGACGATCGAGGAGGCCACCGCCGCCGGCGCCCCGGCCGCGGAACCCGCCTACCCCCGGCACTGGGAGGCCGACGTCGTCGCCTCCGACGGCGGGATCGTGCATCTGCGCCCGATCCTGCCCTCCGACGCCGACGCGCTGCTCCGGTTCCACGAGAGCCTGTCCGAGCGCACCCGCTACCTGCGGTTCTTCGGCCCGTACCCGCGCATCCCCCCGCGCGACCTGGAGCGGTTCACCACCGTCGACCACCACGCGCGGGTCGCGTTCATCTGCCTGCTCGGCGACGAGATCATCGCCGTCGGCCGCTACGAGGGCCTGCCCGGCGACGGCGGTCCGGGCGGCACCACCGGCACGGCGGGCATCGACTCCGCGGAGGTCGCGTTCGTCGCCCGCGACGAGCACCAGGGCCGCGGGCTGGGCTCGATCCTGCTGGAGCACCTGGCCGCAGCGGCGCGGGAGAACGGGCTGCGCCGGTTCGAGGCCGAGGTGCTGGTGGAGAACCACGCGATGGTGCGGGTGTTCCGGCAGGCCGGCTACCAGGTCAGCCGGGCGTTCGCCGACGGCGTGCTGCACCTGGAGTTCGACATCGACCCCACGGAGAAGTCGCTGGCCGTGCGCGACTCGCGGGAGCAGCGGGCCGAGGCGCGCAGCGTGCACAACGCCCTGCACCCGACCTCGGTGGCGGTGATCGGGGCGTCCACGGACCCGTCGAAGATCGGCCACGCGGTGCTGTCGAACCTGCTGCGCGGCAACTTCACCGGGCCGGTGTACCCGGTCAACCCCGAGGCCCGGTCGGTGCGCGGGGTGCGCGCCTACCCCTCGGTCACCGACATCCCCGACGACGTCGACCTGGCCGTGGTCGCGGTGCCTGCCGGGGCCGTCGACGAGGTCATGGACTCCTGCCTCGCCAAGGGCGTCAAGGCGCTCGTCGTGGTGAGCGCCGGGTTCGCCGACGCCGGGCAGGACGGGACCGGCCCGCAGCGCAGGCTCGTGGAGGAGGCCCGCGCCCACGGGATGCGGGTCATCGGGCCCAACGCGCTCGGTGTCGCCAACACCGCGCCGGAGGTGCGGCTCAACGCCACCCTCGCCCCGGACCTGCCCGGGCGCGGCCGGGTCGGCTTCTTCAGCCAGTCGGGGGCGCTCGGCATCGCGATCCTCGCGGCGGCGGCCGAGCGCGGGCTGGGGCTGTCCACGTTCGTCTCGGCCGGCAACCGGGCGGACCTGTCGGGCAACGACCTGCTGCAGTACTGGCAGACCGACCCGGCCACCGACGTCGTGCTGCTCTACCTGGAGACCTTCGGCAACCCGCGCAAGTTCGCCCGGCTCGCCCGGCGGCTGGCGCGCACCAAGCCCATCGTGGCGGTGAAGAGCGGCCGGCACGCCACCCAGCTCGCCGCGCACGCCGAGGTGGCCGCCCCGATCGACGACGCCAGCGTCAAGGTGCTGTTCGAGCAGGCCGGGGTCATCCGGGTGCAGACGCTCTCGGAGCTGTTCGACACCGCGCTCCTGCTGGCCTACCAGCCGCTGCCCGAGGGCCCGCGGGTCGCCGTGGTCGGCAACTCCACCGCGCTGGGCCTGCTGGTCACCGACGGGCTGCTCGACGAGGGGCTGGAGCCCGCGGGGCGGCCGGTCGACGTCGGCACCGACGCCCCGCCCGGGGAGTTCGCCGCCGCCGTGGCGGCGGCCGTGCGCGCCGAGCCGGGCACCGAGGGGCACTGCGACGCGCTGGTCGCGGTGTTCGTGCCGCCCGTCGCCACGCCGGGGGCGGAGTACGCCCGCGCGCTGCGGGAGGCCGTCGCCGGGGCGGGCAAGCCGATCGTGGCGGTGTTCCTCGCCGCGGAGGGGGTGCCCGAGGAGCTGGCGGTGCCCGGCGAGGACGGCTCGCCCGGCCCGGGGTCGGTGCCGAGCTTCCCCAGCCCCGAGCGGGCGGTGGCCGCGCTGGCCCGGGTGGCGCGCTACGCCGACTGGCGGGCGCGCCCGGTCGGGGAGTTCGTGGTGCCCGAGGGGGTCGACGCCGACCGCGCCCGCGCGCTCGTCGCGTCGCTGCCCGACGGCCGCCTGGACGACGAGGCGGCGGTCCGGCTGCTGGAGTGCTACGGGATCGAGGTCACCACGTTCCGGCGGGTGCGCGGGGCGGAGGCGGCCGTCGCCGCGGCCGAGGAGATCGGCCTGCCGGTCGCGATCAAGGCGGTGGGGGAGCGCTGGCGGCACCGCACGGACCTGGTCGGGGTGCGCCTGGACGTCGGCGCGGCCGCCGGGGTGCGCCGCGCGGTGGCCGACCTGGCCGCGCTGACCGGGGACGACGAGGTGTACGTGCAGCGGATGGCGCCCAAGGGCCTGTCCTGCGTGCTGGAGGTCGTGGACGACCCCTCGTTCGGCTCGCTGCTGTCGTTCGGGCTCTCCGGCGTGGCCACCGAACTGCTCGGCGACCGTGCGTTCCGGGTGGTGCCGGTGTCCGACCAGGACGCCGCGGCCCTGGTCCGGGCACCGCGGGCCGCGCCGCTGCTCGCGGGCTACCGGGGCAGCGAGCCGGTGCGGCTGGACGCGCTGGAGGACCTGGTCCTGCGCGTGGGCCGGATCGCCGAGGACCTGCCGGAGGTGCGGTCGCTGGCCCTCGACCCGGTGCTGGCCTCGGCCGAGGGGGTGTTCGTCACCGGCGCCCGCGTGGTGCTCGGGCCCCCGCCCACCCGCAATGACGGGGGCCCGCGCCGGCTGGGGTGAGCGGGCGCGGCGGGCTCAGCTGCGGCGGAAGCCGATCTGCAGGGTGGGCTCGCTGACCCCGGCGAAGAAGTCGTTGCCCTTGTCGTCCACCACGACGAAGGCGGGGAAGTCCTCGACCTCGATCTTCCACACCGCCTCCATGCCGAGCTCCGGGTACTCGAGGACCTCGACCTTGCGGATGCAGTCCTGGGCGAGCCGGGCGGCGGGGCCGCCGATGGAGCCCAGGTAGAAGCCGCCGTGGTCGCGGCACGAGTCGGTGACCTGCCTCGAGCGGTTGCCCTTGGCCAGCATCACCAGCGACCCGCCCGCGGCCTGGAACTGGGCGACGTAGGAGTCCATGCGCCCGGCCGTGGTGGGCCCGAACGAGCCGGACGCGTAGCCCTCGGGGGTCTTGGCCGGGCCGGCGTAGTAGACGGGGTGGTCGCGGAGGTAGCCGGGCATCGGCTCGCCCGCGTCGAGCCGCTCGGCGATCTTCGCGTGGGCGATGTCGCGGGCGACGACGAGCGGCCCGGACAGCGAGAGCCGGGTCTTCACCGGCAGCGCGGAGAGCTGGGCGCGGATCTCGGCCATCGGCCGGTTCAGGTCGACGCGCACGACCTCGTCGGACAGCCCCTCCCCGGTGACCTCGGGCAGGTACTGCGCCGGGTCGCGCTCCAGCTGCTCCAGGAACACGCCCTCCGGGGTGATCTTGGCCTTGGCCTGCCGGTCGGCCGAGCAGCTCACCGCGATGCCGACGGGCAGCGACGCGCCGTGCCGGGGCAGCCGCACCACGCGCACGTCGTGGCAGAAGTACTTGCCGCCGAACTGGGCGCCGATGCCGAACTGCGCGGTCATCTCCAGGACCTGCTTCTCCAGGTCGTGGTCGCGGAACGCGTGGCCCAGCTCCGAGCCCTGGGACGGCAGCGTGTCGAGGTAGCGGGCCGAGGCGAGCTTCGCGACCTTGAGCGTGTACTCCGCCGACATGCCGCCGACGACGACGGCCAGGTGGTAGGGCGGGCAGGCCGACGTGCCCAGCGAGCGCAGGGTGCGGTCGAGGAACGCGACGATCGCGGTGCCGGTGTCCTGGCACATCGGCAGCACCCCGCCCGCGGACACGCAGGCGTTGCGCAGCAGGTCGGTGGCGACGAACCGGTCGTTCGGCGAGGCCTCGGGGTCGTCGACGATCGCGCGCAGCTGGGCCAGGTGCGAGGGCCGCAGGTAGTGCTGGATGTCGTGCACCGACTCGCGGACCAGCGCGGTGAGCACGGCCGGGTCGATCTCGAGGAAGGTCCGGCCCGCGGCCCGGATCACCTCACCCGGGGGCAGGTCGAGCCGCCGGTACGCGGTGGCGTCGGGACCGAGGGGCAGCACGTCGACGTGGTGGAAGTCGGGCACCGGACCACCCTATGCGAGGGTCGGGAAGCCGGACCGGCCCCCGACCGGTCCGGCCCCCCGGGGGAAGACGCGGACGGTCACCCGCCCGCGTGAGGTCTCCGGATGGAGACCCTGTCCGACCGGGGAGGTCCCGTCAACACCGAGCGGGCCGTCGGGCGGGTCTGTAGCGTTGTAATCCGTGCCTGGATCGATTCTCGGAACGTCCGTCCGCCGCGTCGAGGACCGGGAGCTCACCACCGGTGCGAGCACCTACGTCGGGAACCTGCCCGCCGACGGCGTGCTGCACCTGGTGTTCGTCCGCTCGCCGCTCGCCCACGCCCGGATCACCGCCGTCGAGACCGCCGCGGCCGCCGCGATGCCCGGCGTCGTCGCCGTCCACACCGCCGCCGACCTCGACCTGCCCGCCCACCACGGGCTGATGGTCGTCAACCCCGACGTGCCGCGCCCGCCGCTGGCCACCGACCGGGTCCGCTTCGTCGGCGAGGCGGTCGCCGTCGTGGTGGCCGAGTCCGTCGCGGCGGGGGTGGACGCCGCCGAGCGGGTGGAGGTGGACTACGACCCGCTGCCCGCCGTCGTCGACCCGGAGGCGGCGCTCGCGCCCGGCGCCGCGCTGCAGTTCCCCGGCCTGGGGACCAACCTCGCCGCGGGCGTCCGCTCCGAGGGCGACGCGCTGGAGGGCGCCGAGGTCGTCGTCCGCGCCCGGATGGTCAACCAGCGCGTCGCGGTGCTCCCGCTGGAGGGCAACGCCATCGACGTCGACCCCACGGCTTCGCCGCTGACGATCCACGTCTCCACGCAGATGCCGCACGGCTTCCGCGACCAGGCCGCCCGGCTGTTCGGCCTGGAGCGCGACGCCGTGCGCGTGGTCGCGCCGCACGTCGGCGGCGGGTTCGGCGGCAAGGCGGGGATGCTCGCCGAGCACACCGTCGCCGTCGGCGTCGCCCGCGCGCTGGGCCGCCGCGTCCGGTGGGTGGAGACCCGCTCGGAGAACCTCGTCTCGATGCCGCACGGCCGCGGGCAGGTGGGCTGGTTCGAGCTCGGGCTGACCCGCGAGGGCCGGATCACCGGGATGCACGCCCGGGTGCTCGCCGACTCCGGGGCCTACGCCGGGTTCGGCGGGGCGCTCGCGATGGGGCCCACCTACGTCATGAGCCAGGGCGTCTACGCGATCCCGCGGATCTCCTTCGACGCCGCCGTCGCGCTGACGACGACGACCCCGGTGGGCGCGTTCCGCGGCGCAGGCCGGCCGGAGGCGACGGCGTACCTCGAGCGGATGATGGACCTGGCCGCCGACGAGCTGGGGCTCGCGCCCGAGGAGATCCGGCGCCGCAACTTCCTCGACCCGGCCGGGTTCCCGCACACCACGCTGCCCGGCGCCCGCTACGACGTCGGCGACTACGACCTGCCGCTGCGCGAGGCGCTGCGGCTGGTCGACATCGACAAGACCCGCGAGGAGCAGGCCGCCCGCCGGGAGAGCGGCGACCCGGTTCAGCTCGGCATCGGGATCGCCGTCTACGTCGAGATCACCGCGGGCGGGGGCGGGAGCGAGTTCGGCTCGGTCACCGTGCACGCCGACGGCACCGCGACGGTCAGCGCCGGCACCTCGGCGCACGGCCAGGGCCACGCCACGGCGTTCGCGATGCTCGTGCACGACCGGCTCGGGATCCCGCTCGCCGACATCCGCTTCGTGCAGTCCGACACGGCCGCCGTGCCGCGCGGCTCGGGCACCGGCGGGTCGCGGTCGCTGCAGATGGGCGGCAGCGCCGTCCGCGCCGCGGCCGACGACGTGTGGGAGCAGGCCCGCGTCCGCGCCGCGGAGCTGCTGGAGGCCGCGCCCGGCGACGTCGAGCTCACGGACGCGGGCTGGGGCGTGGCCGGGGTGCCGTCGGGGGCGCTGAGCTGGGCGCAGGTCGCGGGGGCGGGGGAGGAGCTCACCGCCGGGCTGGACGCCCGCCAGGAGGGGGCGACGTTCCCGTTCGGCGCGCACGTGTCGGTCGTGGAGGTCGACACCGAGACGGGCCGGGTGACGCCGCGCCGCCACGTCGCCGTCGACGACTGCGGCCGGATCCTCAA
>JAPLAT010000352.1 GCA_026393175.1 Pseudonocardiales bacterium | reverse complement strand
GCCGAACGGGGCGCCGCCCCCGCACCACCCGCTGTCCCGGGTGCCGCCACGACGGGGCGCGGCCGGTCCACCGGCCCCGCGCGGCACACCGCCGCTCGGCCCGGGCCCGGGCGCACCGCCGTCCGCTACGCCCGATCCGTCCCGAGATCATGACGATCGTCCGTCACCCGACCGGCGCAACTGACGCCGGGTCCGGGCCTTCCACTCTCACGTCACGTCACTGCGCTAGCTTGCGCCGTCATGCGATCGGGGACTGCGCCGGTCGCCACCACGACGTGACGATGTCGAGGAGACCGCGTGCTGATCGATGCCCCCACCCTTCCGCCCGGCCGGACCGTCCGCACCGACGTGTGCATCGTGGGAGCCGGGCCGGCCGGCCTGAGCGTCGCCCGCGAACTCGCGGGCGGCCCGCTCGGCGTGGTCGTCCTGGAGAGCGGCGCGGCGGACGCCGAGCAGACCCCGCAGGAGGTCCGCACGCAGATCGCCGGCACCGTCACCGGGGACGGCTACCCGCCGCTCGACACGGTGCGCGGCCAGGGCCTCGGCGGCACGGCCTCGCAGTGGCTGGAGGCCGGGCAGTCCTTCGGGATCCGCCTGCGTCCGCTGGAGGAGCAGGACTTCGAGCGGCGGGAGTGGATGCCGCACAGCGGCTGGCCGTTCTCCCGCGCGACGCTGGAGCCCTTCTACCGGCGCGCGGAGGACGCGTTCGGCATCGGCCGCTTCGCCCCCGACGTCACGGAGGGCTCGCCCGAGGCGGCGGACCACGCGCTCGCGGTCGGCCCCCTCACCTCCGCGGAGTTCCGCTTCGCCAAGCGCTACGCGCTCCTCTCCGCCCAGCGCCGCGTGCTCGACACCGCGCGCAACGTCGACGTCTACACCGGGGCGTCCGTCACGCGGCTGGAGACCGCGGAGGACGGCGGCCGCGTGGTCCGCGCCCACGTCCGCACCGCGCCCGGCCGCGAGCTCACGGTCGAGGCCCGCTGGTTCGTCCTCGCCGCGGGGGGCATCGACAACGCCCGCCTGCTGCTGCTGTCCGACGCCCACCACCGGGCCGGGCTGGGCAACGAGCACGACGTCGTCGGCCGCTACTACGCCGACCACCCCGGCTTCGTGGACGCCACGCTGCACCTGCACGACCCGCGGTTCCTCGGCAGGCTCGCCGCCTACGACGGCACGGACCCGGCCGGCATCGGTGTCCTGCGGGCCGTGTCGGTGGCGCCGGAGGTGCTGGCCAGGGAGCAGCTCATGCACTCCTGGACCGGGGTGCACCCGCGCGTCGGCCGGCGGTTCACCGACGCGGTCGAGGCGGCGCGGGACGTGGTCTCCGCCGTCCGCGGACCCCACCGGCTGGTCGCGGCGCCCCAGGCGGCCATCCGCAACGCGGGCACCCTCCTGCGGGGCGCGGAGCCGGTCGTCCGGGCGCTGGCCAGCGGCACCCGCAAGCACGTCATCCCGCCCGGCTGGTCGTCCCGCCCGCCGTCGGCGCGGCTCTACGAGCGCGGGGTGCTGACCCTCGCCACCACGTTCGAGCAGGCACCGAACCCGGACAGCCGCATCGTGCTCGGCGACCGGGTGGACAACCTGGGCGTGCGGCTCCCCCTCCTCGACTACCGCTGGTGCGACCTGGACGTGCAGAACGCGCGCCGCACCGTCGAGCTCATGGGCAAGGCGTTCGCGGGCGCGGGCATCGGCGAGGTGGTCCTGCCGACGGACCAGGAGTTCCCGGACCGGACCCTGCAGAACAGCGCGCACCACCTCATGGGCACCACCCGCATGCACGCCGACCCGCGCCACGGCGTGGTCGACGCCGACTCCCGGGTGCACGGGGTGGCGAACCTGTCGATCACCGGCAGCTCCGTCTTCCCCACCGGCGGCAGCGCCAACCCGACGCTGACGATCGTCGCGCTCGCGATCCGGCTGGGCGAGCACCTCCGCACCACGCTGGCTTGACCGGCCGGGCGCCCGCCCGTCGCACCGGTGCGACGGGCCGGCCGCCTCACCCGTCGTGCCGCGAGCCCGGCCCGCCCCACGTGGGGTGGGGCGGGCTCAGTCGCCCGACTCGCCCGCCGGCGGGCGGCTCACCCGCTGGGTGCTGTCCACGGTGGACGGGTCGTCCTCCGGTCCGGCGGTGTCGGCCGGCGCGCCGTTCGGGCCGTGACCGTTGCCGGAGTGGTCACGACGGCCGTTGCCGGCGGCGCCGTCGCCCTCCCGGTGCCCGGGTGCGTCGGCGCGGG
>JAPLAT010000123.1 GCA_026393175.1 Pseudonocardiales bacterium | reverse complement strand
GCGTCCACGGCGAGATCCCGCGCAGGAAGCAGACCTCGGTCTTGTAGAGGTTGCCCACCCCGGCCATGACGCGCTGCTCCAGCAGCACCAGGCCGACCTCGCTGTCGCCGCGGGCGGTGAACCGGCGCAGGGCCTCGGCGGCGTGCGCGTCGGACCAGGCCGGGTCGAGCAGGTCCGGGCCGAGGTGGCCGACGAGGCGGGACTCCTCGGCGGTCGGGAGCAGCTCCATGTCGTGCAGCGCGAACCCGACGGCGACGCGCTCGTCCGTGGCGAGCACCGCCCTGGCCTCGTGCGCGGGCCGCCGCCACGCCATCCCCGGCCGGTAGAGGTGCCACGAGCCGTCCATCCGGAAATGGCTGTGCAGGCTGCGCCCGTCGTCGAAGCGGGTGAACAGGTGCTTGCCCACCGACGCCACGTCGACGACGGTGCGCCCGGTCAGGTCGTGGTCGACCAGCCGCGGGTGCCGCAGCTCCCCGCGCACGAGCTCGCCGCCGGTGAGCGCGGCGCGCAGCCGCTTCCCGGCCAGGTACACGGTGTCGCCTTCGGGCACGCCCGCGACGGTAGCGCTCCACCGATCGGTGGACCCGGTGTGGCGGCGCGGTCGATCCGGGGACCGCGCCCGGCGGCCAGGCTGGGGACCATGACCGTCATCGAGGTGCAGGGGCTGCACAAGCGCTACCGCGGCCACGTCGCGGTGCACGACGTGTCGTTCGCCGTCGAGGAGGGCGAGATCTTCGGCGTCCTCGGGCCGAACGGCGCGGGGAAGACCACCACCGTCGAGTGCGTCGCGGGGCTGCGCGTGCCCGACGGCGGCTCGGTCTCGGTGCTCGGGCTCGACCCGCGCCGCGACCGGGCCGCGCTGCGGGCGGTGCTCGGCGTCCAGCTGCAGGCCGGCGAGCTGCCCGACAAGCTGCGGGTGCGCGAGGCCGTCACGCTGTTCGCCTCGTTCTACCCCGACCCCGCCGACCCCGACGAGCTGATCGAGCGCTGGGGCCTGACGGCCAAGCGCGACACCGCCTACGCCAAGCTCTCCGGCGGCCAGAAGCAGCGGCTGTCCATCGTGCTCGCGCTCGTCGGCAACCCGCGTGTCGCGATCCTCGACGAGCTCACCACCGGGCTGGACCCGCAGGCCCGCCGCGACACCTGGGACGCGATCGAGCAGATCCGCGACGCCGGGGTGACGGTCGTGCTGGTCACCCACTTCATGGAGGAGGCGCAGCGGCTCTGCGACCGCCTCGCGGTGATCGACGCCGGGCGCGTCGTGGCCCTGGACAGCCCGGACGGGCTGGTCGCGGGCCTGCCCGCCGGGCAGACGCTGCGCTTCCGGGCGGTCTTCGACGACACCCTGCTCACCGCCCTGCCCGAGGTGCACACCCTGACCCGCCACGGCGGGAAGGTCGAGGTCCGCGGCCACGGCGACCTGCTCACGGCCGTCACCTCGACGCTGGCCGCCCACCGCGTCGTGCCCGTCGACCTGCGCCTGGAGCAGGCCGGGCTGGACGACGCCTTCGTCGCCCTCACCGGGAGGGCGCTCACCGCCGGGGAGACGACATGACCACCACCCTCGCCCGCACCGAGCTGCGGCTGTTCCTGCGCGACCCGGGCACGACCCTGTTCGGCGTCCTGCTGCCGGCGGCGGTCCTCGCCGGGCTGGGCTCGGTCCCGGCGCTGCGCGAGCCGTCGGCGATGTTCGGCGGGCAGCGCTTCGTCGACTACTTCGCGCCGTCGCTGCTCGCGATCAGCATCGCCGTCCTGGGGCTGCAGAACCTGCCCGTCGGGCTCGCGTCCTACCGGGAGAAGGGCGTGCTGCGGCGGCTGTCGGCGACCCCGGTGCGCCCGCAGACCGTGCTCGTCGCCCAGCTCGTCATCAACCTGGTGACGGCCGCGCTCGGCACGCTGCTCATGGTCGCCGTCGCGGTCGGGCTGTTCGGGGTGCCCGCACCGCGGCACCCGGCGGGCTTCGTCGTGGCCGCCCTGCTGGGCACCGCGGCGGTGTTCGCGCTCGGGCTGGTCGTCGCCGGCGTCGCGCCCCGGGCCCGCAGCGCCACCGCCGTCGGCACCGTGCTGTTCATGCTCACCCAGTTCTTCGCCGGGGTGTACCTGCCGCGGTTCCTGCTCCCCGAGCCGGTCGTCGCGATCGGGGCGTACGTGCCGCCGGGTGTCACCGCGTTCCAGGACGCGTGGACCGGGGACGGCCCGCAGCCGCTGCAACTGCTCGTCATGGCCGCAATCGCGGTGGTGGCGACGGCCGTGGCGGCTAGGGTCTTCCGGTGGCAGTGACCTCGGGGGAGGAGCGGTTCGCGCTCCTGGACGAGCGGGAGCGGCGGATCGACTCCGCCATCGACCGCTACGCGCCCTACGTCGGGCTGCTCGCCGGCACGGCCCTCACCCCGTTCCTCATCCCGCCGACCACCGACTTCTGGCTGGTGACGGGCGGGCTGGTGGCCGTCGCGGCGGTCTGGTCCTGGGTCTTCGCCACCCAGCAGGTCGCCCGGGACGATGCGGGCGACTGCGGGGGCAGGCTCGGCGTGCGGGCCTCGGACCCGCGGCTGGGGGCGATCTACGTCGCCGGGCTGCTGCTGCTGATGGCGCTGCTGGTGCACCGCTCGCCGCTCTACGGCTTCATGGCCATCGGCTGCTACGCGCACTCGTTCGCCTTCCTGCGGGGGCACTGGCGGTGGGTGGGGGTGGCCTGCGCGGCGACCGCCGTCGGCTACACGCAGATGGGCGGGTCGCTGGGTGATCCCTCCCCGGTGTTCGTGGCGGGCTGGGTGGCGCTCGCCCTGCTCAACACGGTGGTCGCCGGCCTGTTCACCTACTTCGGCGCGTTCACCTGGGAGCAGGCCGAGCGGCGCCGCCGGGTGATCGCCGAGCTGAACGAGGCCAACCGGCGGCTGGAGGAGTCGCTCGCCGAGAACGCGGCGCTGCACGCCCGGCTCGTCGCCCAGGCCCGGGAGTCCGGCGTGATCGACGAGCGCGCCCGGATGGCGCGGGAGATCCACGACACGCTGGCCCAGGGCCTCACCGGGATCGTCACGCAGCTGGAGGCCGCGGACGCGGCCGACGCGGCCACCCGCCGCCGCCACGTCGACGTGGCCAGGGCGCTGGCCCGGGAGAGCCTGACGGAGGCCCGCCGGTCGGTCCACGCGCTGGCGCCCGGCCGCCTGGCCGGCGCCCTGCTGCCCGACGCGATCACGGACATGGCCAAGGAGTGGGCGGGGACGGCAGGCGTCGACGTGCACGTCGAGGTGACGGGCGAGCCGATCGCGCTGCTGCCCGACCTCGAGGTGACGCTGTACCGGGTGGCGCAGGAGGCGCTGGCCAACGTCGGCAGGCACGCCTCGGCGTCACGGGCGGGGCTGACGCTGTCGTACATGCCCGACGTGGTGGTGCTCGACGTCCGCGACGACGGCCGCGGCTTCGACCCGGCCGCGGTCGGCCGGCCCGTCGGCGGTGCGGGGTTCGGGCTGGCGGCGATGGAGCAGCGGGTGCGGCGGGTGTCGGGGGAGCTCACGGTGGAGAGCGCGCCGGGGGAGGGCACGGCCGTCAGCGCGGTGGTGCCCGCGATCGCGGCCGAGACCTGCCCGGACCGGGGGGACCGGTGATCCGGGTGCTGATCGTGGACGACCACCCGGTCGTCCGGGACGGGCTGCGCGGCGTGCTGGACGGCGAGCCGGACATGACCGTCGTCGGGGAGGCCGGGCACGGGGCCGAGGCGCTGGCCCGGGTCGGGGACGCCGCGCCGGACGTCGTGCTGATGGACCTGCGGATGCCGACGATGGGCGGGGTGGAGGCGATCACCGCGCTGCGGGCCACGGCCCCGGCCGTCCGGGTGCTCGTGCTGACCACGTTCGACACCGACCGCGACGTCCTGCCCGCCATCGAGGCCGGCGCCACCGGCTACCTGCTCAAGGACGTCCCGCGCGAGGAGCTGCTGCGCGCGGTGCGGGCCGCGCACCGCGGCGAGGCCGTGCTCTCGCCCGCCGTCGCGGGGCGGCTGATGGGGCAGGTGCGCGGGGTGGGGCGGGGCGAGGGTGGTGCGGACGCGCTCTCGGCCCGCGAGATGGAGGTGCTGCGCCTGGTCGCCGCCGGGTCCACCAACCGCGAGGCGGCCCGGGCGCTGTTCATCAGCGAGGCCACGGTCAAGACCCACCTGCTGCACATCTACGCCAAGCTGGAGGTGCGCGACCGGGCCTCGGCCGTGGCCGCGGGCTACCAGCGCGGCCTGCTGCTCACCGACGCGCCGGAGTGAGCGCCGCGGCGGGCTCGCGCGGCAGGAGCGCGTGCAGCAGCAGGCCGGAGAGCAGCGAGAACGTGATCGCGCCGACCGCGCCGAAGACGGTGTACTGCCGCTCGACGTCCACCCCGGCCAGCGTGGTGGCCGTCCAGCCCAGCGCCCACAGCGCCGGCATCGCCGCCGCCCAGGCCCAGCGGGCGCGGGTGCCCGCGGGCAGCGCGAGGGCCTGCGCGAGCCCCAGCGGCAGGCCCGTCAGCGCCCCCATGACGGCCAGCTCGCCGAGCGTCGTCCCGTAGCCGACGGCCGCGGCGCCCAGCAGCAGCCCCGCCCCCGAGCCGGCGGCGGTGGCGGGGACCCAGCGGCGCGGGTCGAGGCGCCCGGCGAGCGCCTGCCCGATGCCGAGGACGAGCCCCGTCACGGTGCCGCCGACGAGCGCGGCGACCGGCCCGGCGACGGGACCCGCCACCACGCCCCCGGCGATGCCCGCGAGCGGGAACGACACGAACCCGAGCGTCCAGCGGATACGGCGGTCCACGACGGCCTCCCTCTATCTCTGTACGGTGTGCACCGATAGAACACTGTACGGTGTCCAGAGTCAAGGGGAGGTCCTGTGAAGCCCGGTCCGCGCCGCTCGTTGAGCGAGTCCGACGTCCTCGCCGCCGCGCACGCGCTGCTCGCCGCCCGCGGCGCCGAGGGCGTGTCCGTGCGGGGTATCGCCGCGCGGCTCGGCGTCGCGCCCAACGCCGTCTACACCTACTTCCCCGACCGGGCCGCCGTGCTCGGGGCGCTGGTCGACGGCGTGCTCGGCCGCGTCGACCGCAGCGCGTTCGCCGATCCCGCGGTCCCCTGGCGGGAGCGGATCACGGCGCTGGCGCTCGGCCTGCGCGCGGCGCTGCTCGCCGACGCCGGCGTCGTCCGGCTGCTGGGCGGCGTCCCGCCGACCGGGCCGCACGCCCTCGCGGTCGGCGAGACGCTGCTGGAGATCCTCGACGCCGCCGGGCTCGGGCCGGCCGACGCCGCCCGTGGCTCCTACCTGGTCACGGTGTACGTCCTCGGCGCGATCGGGCTGGAGGCCGCCGAGCTGACCGAGCCCGGCCCGCCCCCGCCCGAGGAGGAGCGGGTGGCCGCCCGCACCGCCGTCTTCGCGGCCGTGCCGGCGGGGGAGTTCCCGCGCACCGCGGCCGCCGCCGCGACGATGGCCCGCCACATCACCACCGAGCAGTTCGTGTGGGGTCTCGACCGGGTGCTCGACGGCCTCGGTCAGCCGTCGGGGACGGGCACCCCCCGCGCGTAGAGCACGTCGTCGCGCTCGTGCTCCCGGCCGGCGGGTGCGGGAAGCCGGTACCCTCGGCGGCATGCGGGGGGCGTGGGCACAGGCGGCCGGGGTGCTGCTGCTCGGCTCCCTGCTGGTCGGGGCCGTCCTGCTCGGCGAGGCCGTCGAGCCCGCGCTGCTGGTCGGCGTCCTCGGCGCGCTGCTCTGCGTCTGGGGCGCCGGGCGTCCCGCCGCCTCCGCCGCCCTCGCCGTCGTGCCCGCCGTCGCCGCCCGCGAGCGCCGCCGCGCGCTCGCCCGCCGGGGCGTGCCCGCCCAGAGCGACCCGGACGCCGCAGGCCGGCGCCGCTCCCGCGCGCCGTCGGGGATGCTGCCGGCGGTGTAGTCGCTCCACCGCCGGACGCCGCGTCCCCCGTCCCGGCCCCTGTGTGGAGTCTCCCTGTGCTCGATCCCGTCTACTACGCCGTGTCCGCCGTCATGTGGGCGTGGCACCAGCTCTTCGCCCTGCTCCTCGGCCCCGCGAGCGGCGCCGCGTGGGCGCTGTCCGTCGTCTTCCTCGTCCTCACCCTGCGGGCGGTGATGATCAGGCCGTTCCTCGCGCAGATGCGCTCGGCCGCCACCATGCGCGCGCTGGCCCCGCAGCTCGCCGAGCTGCGCACCCGGCACCGCGACGACCGCGAGGCGCTGCTGCGGGAGACGGCCGCGCTGCGGTCCGCGCACGGCGTCCCGACGCTCGCCGGCTGCCTGCCTGCGCTGATCCAGCTCCCGGTGTTCCTCGGGCTGCTGCACGTGCTGCACAGCTTCAACCGCCCCGGCCTGACGTTCGAGCAGAACGCCGCGATCGCCAACTACGTGTTCCCGCCCGGCGACGTGCGCTCGTTCCTGTCCGCGCGGCTGTTCGGGGCGCCCCTGTCGTCCTACGTCGCGATGCCGCAGCCGCTGCTCGACGCGTTCGGCGGGCACGTCGAGCGGTGGGAGGTGGTGGCCGTCGCGCTGCCGCTCATGGTGCTCGCGGCCGTCGCCACGCACTTCACCGCCCGGCACGCGCTGGAGCAGAACCCGGTGGAGGGACCGGGCGCGGCGGTGCAGCGCCTCCTGCCGTGGGTCCTCCCGCTGGGGGCGCTGCTGGGCGGGCTGTTCTTCCCGTTCCCGGTGGCGATCCTGCTGTACTGGCTGACGAACAACGCCTGGACGCTCGTGCAGCAGCGGCTGGTGCACCGCAGGCTCGCCGCCGCCCCGCCGGTCGTGCCGGCACCCCCGCCACCGCCCGAGCCCGTCGTCGCGCGCAAGCCGGGCGCCAAGCCGGTGCGCCGGCACGCCTCCGGGCACCGGCCCAGCCGGAAGCGGCGCGCTACCGCCCGGTGACGTACTCCGACCAGTCCACCCGCCGGGTCATCGCCCAGTAGTCGACGATCCGCCACGGCAGCGCGTTGACCACGCGCCCGGCCGGGTTGCGGTACCAGTTCCGCATCCCGGGGTGGGTCCAGATCATCCGCTCGTGGGCGGCGTCCTGGCGGGCGGCGTAGTCGGCGTGCACCTCCGGGCGCACCTCCACGGGGCCGAGGCCCTCGCGGATCGCCGTGGCCAGCGCGTCGACGATGTAGCGCACCTGGCACTCGGCGATGGTGATGTAGCTGCCGCCGTGGGCGAGGACCGTGCCCGGCCCGCAGGTGAGGAACAGGTTGGGGAACCCGGCGACGGTGATGCCCAGGTGGGCGTCGGCGTCGTCCGGGCCCCACGCGTCGTGGATCTCGGTGCCGTCGCGGCCGCGCACCCGCAGCGGCCCGAGCACCTGGTGGGTCTCGAAGCCGGTGCACAGGACGACGACGTCGGCGTCGACCTCGGTGCCGTCGGCCCCGCGCAGCCCGGTCGGCGTCACGGCGGCGACGGGCTCGGTGACCAGGGTGACGTCGTCGCGGCGCAGGGCGGCGAACCAGCCGTTGTCCAGCAGCATCCGCTTGCCGAACGGCGGGTGGTCGGGCAGCGCCCGCTCCAGCAGGTCCGCGCGCCCGGCGAGCTCGGTCTCGATGTAGCGGGTGAACACGCGGCGGTGGGCGTCGTTCACGGCGTTCACCGAGCGCTCCGGGTGCTCCCACCCGGGGTCGACCCGCAGCGAGGGGTGCACGCGGTCGCCGGTGTTCCAGGACAGGCGGGTGCGGTACCAGCGGCGGTAGAACGGCACCCGCTCCAGCAGCAGTCGGACGTGCGCGTCGACCTCGGCGAAGTACACCTCGTTCGGCGCCGCCCACTGCGCGGAGCGCTGGAACACCGTCACGT
>JAPLAT010000430.1 GCA_026393175.1 Pseudonocardiales bacterium | reverse complement strand
CCCGGCCCCACCCCCGACCCCCGCCCCCCCCCCCCCCCCCGCGCGGCGGGGTGTGGGCGTGCGCGAGTGGGGGGGTGTGGGTGCGCGAGTCGGGCGCCGCGTCCCGACTCGTGCGCCGCGACGCCCCGACTCGCGCACGGTGGGGCCCCGACTCGCGCACTGCCGGGCCCCGACTCGCGGGCGGGGCAGTCAGGGGGTGGGGGTGCCGGTGGGGGTGGTGAGGGAGGTCAGGAGGTCGAGGAGGGTGCGGGCGGAGCGGGCCCAGGTGTAGCGGGCGGCCTGCTCGCGGGCGGCGGCCCCCCGGGCGGTGCGGACGGCCGGGTCGTCGAGGGCCCGGATCGCGGCGACGAAGCCGGCGACGTCGTCGGGGTCCGCGTAGGCCGCCGCGGCGCCCCCGACCTCGCGGAACACCGGGATGTCGCTGACCACCACCGGCGTGCCGACGCTCATCGCCTCCACCAGCGGGATGCCGAACCCCTCGTCGCGCGAGGCCGAGACCAGCGCCGTGGCCCCGCGCAGGGCGGCGGCGTACTCGGCGTCGGAGGCGCCGTCGTGGAAGACCAGCCGCGCCGCCGGGGCCAGGGCGGTGAGCCGGGCCCGCTCGGCGGGGTCGACGCGGCTCATCAGGTGCAGCTCGTGGTCCGGCAGCTCCGCGGCCGCCCGGACGAGGACGTCGACGTTCTTGTACGGCATGAACGAGCCCATGTAGACCAGCCGCCTGCCCGGGGTCTCGGGCCCGTCGGGGAGCGGCTCGGCGGCGTTCGGCACGACCGTGACCGGACGGCGGGTCAACCGGTGCTCCGCGATCGCCGCGGCCGTCGTCGCCGAGACGGTGACGACGGCGTCGGCCCGGTTCAGCAGCAGCCGCTGCGGCCACCAGGCCAGGTGGTAGAGCCGCCACAGCACGCGGACGGGGGCGGGGAGGTCCCGCGGCGGGGTGGGGTGGCGGTAGTAGATGAGGTCGTGCAGCGTCAGCACGAGGCGGTACCGGCGGCCCCACGAGCCCATCGTCTGCATGGGCGAGAACACGACGTCGGGGGCGAGCCGGTTGACCTGCCGGGCCACCAGCGGCTCCCGCGGCCCGGTGGGGGAACTGACGAGGTGCCAGGGCAGGTCGGGCAGCATCCGGAGCTGGCGCGGGTCGCTGACCAGCATCGTCACCGGGTGCAGCCGGGCCAGCTCGGTGACCAGGCCCGCGGTGTAGCGGCTGATGCCGTCGTGGTGGTCGGTCCGCACGTAGCGGCAGTCGAACGCGATCCTCACCGCAGGAACGCCCCGACCATGTCCGCGACCGCGTCCGGCCGCTCGTAGTGCACGAGGTGACCGGTGCCGGTGACCACCTCGATGCGGGCGTCGGGGAACAGCGCGGTGAGCCTGCGCTGCTCGGCGACGGTGGTGATGTCGTCCAGGTCCGTGGCGACGACGAGGGTCGGCGCGGTGATCGCGCCCGCCACCTCGTCCACCCCGTGCGAGACGGATGCCGTGAACGCCTCCAGCAGCGTCGCGCGGTCGGCGAACCCGCCGAACCAGCGGTCGTGCTCGGCGTGGATCCAGCGGCGCAGCGCCCGGTCCGGGGTCTTCACCATCGCGACGCTGGCGATCCGGGTGAACGGCCTGCTGCGCAGCAGCCCCGCGCCGACGCGCTCGGGCAGCGCCGCCGCGAGGCGGTGCACCAGCACGGTCGCACGCGTCATCACCTGCCGCGGGCCGGCCAGTGCGGACCCCGCGATCGGCGTGACCAGCACCAGCCGCGGCACCGCCAGCCCGGCGGCGACGGCGTGCGCGGCCACGATCGAGCCGAAGGAGTGCCCGAGCAGGGCCGCGCCGGGGGCGACCGCCTCGACGAACGCGCGCGCCCACGCGGCGTAGCCGTCGACGTCGTGCCGTCGGCCCAGCAGCGGCGCCGTCTCCCCGAAGCCGGGGAGGTCGGGGACGATCACCCGGAGCCCGGACAGGTGCGACACGATCGGCTCGAGTCCGTGGTGGTCACCGCGCAGCCCGTGCAGCATGACGACGGCGGGGGCGGCGTCGTCACCGTAGGTCCGGTACGGGACGATGCCGGTCGGGAGGACCACCTCATGACGACGACCGGGCTCGTGCTGCCGCCCCCCGGGGCGGGCGGTGCGGGGGAGGCTGTCCACCGGCGGGAGTGTAGGTGGCCTCCTGTCGCGCCCGTCGCGCAGCGCCGAGGATACGGTCGGGTCACGGTACGGCGTCGCCGGGGGCACGAGTCGGGGAACACTCGCCTGACGTGCGCGGTTCGGGGTAACCCCCGACCCCCCTCGGTAGTGATCCTGATGTACGTCTCAGCTCCGGGATGCCACGGTGGGATCATGTCGACGATCGGAAGGCCCGCGGGACGGGCCGGGTGGGCGGGGGAGTCCGCGGTGTACGCCGCGGTCTCCGTCGCCCTCGTGCCCATGGGCGTGCTGCACGTCGTGGGCTCGACGGTCGTCGACCCGGTCGGGGCCACGATCAGCGACTACGTGGCCGTCCCCGGCGGCTACACGCTGCTGGGCGTCAGCTCGGTGGCGCTGGCCGTCGCCGGCTGGCTGCTCATCGGCGGCGTGCGCGCCGCGCGCCTGCCGCACGCCCGCACCGCGACCGGCCCGCTGCTGGCCTGGAGCGCCGCGTTGCTCGTGGTGGCGGTCTTCCCGACGAACGACCCGGGCACGCCGGTGAACGTCTCGGCCTGGGTGCACCGCCTCGGCGGGGCCGTCGTGTTCGGGGTGCTGCCGGTGATCCTCACGATCGTCGCCCGGCACGCCCGCGACGCCGAGCACTGGTCGGGAGCGGCACCCGCCCTGCGCGTGTGGGCGGGCACCAGCGCCGCCTGCACGGCGGTCTTCCTGGTCAGCCAGGTGCCCGTCGGCTTCGGCTTCGGCCCGGCGCTGCCCTGGATCGGGCTCTTCCAGCGGCTGCTGTTCGCGCTGGTCGTGGCCTCGCTCGTGGTGCTGGCCCGCGCCGTGCAGTCGGCCGCGGGCACGGCGCCGGTGGCCGTGCGGGCCACGGGCCCCGAGTGCGGCGGTGCGGTGTGAGCGCCCTGTCCGCCCTGGGGTCCGCCCCGGTGGCCGCCCTCGCCGCCGAGGCGAGCAGCGACGTCACGCCCACGCTGCTGGCCTCCGCGCCGGCGATCGTGCTGGCCGTCGTCGCCGCCGGGTGCTTCGCGGTGGCGGCGTCGCTGCAGCACGGCGCCGTCGACGACGTCACCGACGACGGGAAGCGCCTCGGGCTGGCGGCCTTCCGGGCGTTGCTCCGCCGGCCGGGCTGGCTGATCGGGCTGGCCACGGCGGGCGCCGGATCGGCCCTGCACGCGGTGGCGCTGGTGCTCAGCCCGCTGGCCGTCGTGCAGCCGATCGGGGTGCTCGCGGTGCCGATCGCCGTCCTGCTGACGGTGCGCCGCACCCAGGAGCGGCCCGGGCGCGGGGTGCTGCTGGGCGTCGCGCTGTGCGTCGTCGGCGTGGCGGCGTTCGTCGTCATCGCCGCGAGCTCCACGACGTCCACCCGCGTGCCCGATTTCGCCACGCTCATCGCGGGCGGCATCAGCCTGGCGCTGGTGCTGGTGCTGGTCGCGGTGGCGATGCTGCGCACCGGCTGGATCCGTTGCGTCGCCTGGGTGACGGCGGGTGCCGTCGCGTTCGGTCTGGTGTCCGCGCTGGTGCGGGCGCTGTCGCTGCAGGTCACCACCGGTCTCGTGGGTTTCACCGACCCGCGCTTCCTCGCCACCGCCGCCGGGATCGCGGTGGCGCTGGGGGTGGGTGGCTGGCTCGTGCAGCAGGGGTTCGCCACCGGCGCCCCCGAGGTCGTCATCGCCTGCCTCACCGTGGTCGACCCGATCGTCGCGGTGCTGCTCGGCATCGTGCTGCTCGGCGAGGGCCCGGCCACCAACGGCGTCGCCGCCGTCGTCCTCGTCCTCTGCGCGCTGGCCGCCTCGGCCGGCGTCGTCTCCCTCGCCCGCTACCACCCCGACGCCCGCCGGGCGCGCGCCGAGGCGCGCGCGGCGGCGCGGCCGGCTCCCCGCCCGTGACCCGGAAGGACCTCCTCCCGTGACCCGCACCGACCGTCCGCTCCGCATCGTGATCGGCGCCGACACCTACTCGCCGGACATCAACGGCCTGTCCCGGTTCTCCTCCCGGCTCGCCGCGGGCCTCGCCGCCCGCGGGCACGACGTGCACGTCGTGTGCCCCTCGCACGACGGGCGCCCGGACGTGCGGGTCGAGGACGGCGTCACCGTGCACGCCCTGAAGTCGCACCGCTGGTTCAGCCACCCGACGTTCCGCGTGGCCTGGCCGTGGACGACCCGCCCGCGCACCCGGCGGCTGTTCGCCGAGCTGGCGCCCGACGTCCTGCACGTGCAGGGCCACTTCCCGGTGGGCCGGGGCCTCGTGCACGCCGCGCGCGCCGCGGGCACGCCGATCGTCGCGACCAACCACTTCATGCCGGAGAACCTCGTCGGGCACGCCAGGGTGCCGGGGCCGCTGCAGGGGCCGGTCACCCGCGTGGGCTGGTGGGACTTCGCGCAGATCTACCGGCACGCCGACGTCGTCACCGCGCCGACGCCGCGCGCCGTCGAGCTGCTGGAGGCCGCCACCGGGCTCACCGGCTCGCGCGCGGTGTCCTGCGGCATCGACGTCGACCGCTACAGCGGGACCGAGAAGCCGGCGGGCCCGCCCACCGTGCTGTTCGTCGGCCGGATGGACCAGGAGAAGCGCGTCGACGAGCTGCTGCGCGCGTTCGCCGCGCTGCCCGCCGGCACGCAGGCCCGCCTGGAGATCATCGGCGAGGGCGTGATGCGGGAGGAGTGGACGGGCCTGGCCGCCGAGCTCGGCATCGGCGCCCGCACCCGCTTCTTCGGCTTCGTCGACGACGACGAGCTCGTGGCGGCCTACCGCCGCGCGTCGGTGTTCTGCATGCCCGGTGTCGCCGAGCTGCAGAGCCTGGTCACGCTGGAGGCGATGGCGGCGGGCACCCCGGTGATCGCGGCCAACGCGATGGCGCTGCCGCACCTGGTGCGCAACGGCCGCAACGGCTGGCTCTACACCCCCGGCGACGTGGCGGAGCTCTCGCACCGCCTCGCGGCGCTCGTCGGCGACGCCGGGCTGCGCCGCCGGATGGGTGCCGCGAGCCGGGAGATGGTGGGCGTGCACGCCCTGGACGGCACGCTGACGACCTTCGAGGGCATCTACACCGACCTGCTCGGCCGGCGCGCGCAGCGGCACCTGCGGGTGGCCTGAGGCGCGCGGCGGGGCGGCCGACACGCCGCCCGCCGGACTGAGCTGGGACGACGCCGGGGGGTCCGGCCGTGCGCGGAGACCGTCGGGGTGCGGGGTTAATCTGGGCGCCTCCCCGCGGGGGCCGGGCACGGCCGCCGACCGGACGGCGGGGGGACGATCGTGCGCGCGCCCGCCGGGTCACCGGGGCCGCGCCGGAAGGGAGCACCTCACCCCGATGGCCGGCTCGAGCTTCGTCCACCTGCACACGCACACCGAGTTCTCCATGCTCGACGGCGCGGCCCGGCTCGACGACCTGTTCCGCGAGGCCGCGCGGATGGAGATGCCCGCGCTGGCGATGACCGACCACGGCAACGTGTTCGGCGCCTACGAGTTCTGGCGCAAGGCCAAGGCGCACGGGGTCAAGCCGATCATCGGCATGGAGGGCTACCTCTCGCCCGGCAGCCGGCACGAGCGCAAGCGCGCGACGCTCGGCGGGGTGCAGGTCAGCGACGACAACCCGGGTGAGATGTACACCCACATGACGCTGCTGGCCGAGACCACCGAGGGGATGCACAACCTGTTCCGGCTGTCCTCGCTGGCCAGCCTCGAGGGCTACTACTACAAGCCCCGCATGGACCGCGAGCTGCTGGAGACCTACGGCAAGGGCATCATCGCCACCACCGGCTGCCCGTCGGGCGAGGTGCAGCGGCTGCTGCAGCAGGACCGCTACGACGACGCCGTGCAGGCCGCGAGCGACTACCGCGACATCTTCGGCAAGGACAACTTCTTCTGCGAGCTGATGGACCACGGCATCGAGATCGAGCGCCGGGTCCGCGACGACCTGCACCGGCTCAAGAAGCAGCTCGACCTGCCGGGGCTGGCCACGAACGACCTGCACTACACGTTCGCCGAGGACGCCAAGCCGCACGAGGTGCTGCTGTGCGTGCAGACCGGCAAGACCCTCGCCGACCCCAACCGGTTCAAGTTCGACGCGCAGGACTTCTACCTCAAGTCCCCCGCCGAGATGCGGGAGCAGTGGGACGACGCGTTCCCCGAGGCCTGCGACAACACCCTCCTGGTGGCCGAGCGGGTGGACGTCACGTTCACCGAGGGCCAGGACCTCATGCCGCGCGCTCCCGTCCCCGAGGGGGAGACCGAGGAGTCGTGGCTGGTCAAGGAGGTGGAGCGGGGCATGCACGCCCGCTTCCCGAACGGCTTCACCGAGCGGTACCGCAAGCAGGTCGACTACGAGGTGTCGATCATCATCCAGACGGGGTTCCCGGGGTACTTCCTCGTGACCGCCGACCTCATCCAGTACGCCAAGTCCGTCGGCATCCGGTGCGGCCCCGGCCGCGGCTCGGCCGCCGGGTCGCTCGTGGCCTACGCGCTGGGCATCACCGACCTCGACCCGATCGAGCACAAGCTGATCTTCGAGCGGTTCCTCAACCCCGAGCGCATCTCGATGCCCGACATCGACATGGACTTCGACGAGCGCCGGCGCGGCGAGATGATCCGCTACACCACGGAGAAGTACGGCGAGGACCGGATCGCCCAGATCATCACCTACTCCACGATCAAGGCGAAGGCCGCGATCAAGGACTCGGCGCGGGTGCTCTACGGCCAGCCGGGCTACGCCGTGGCCGACCGGATCTCCAAGGCGATGCCGCCCGCCGTCATGGGCAAGGACATCCCGCTCTCGGGCGTGTTCGACCCGGCGCACAAGCGGTACTCCGAGGCCACCGAGGTCCGGGCGCTCTACGAGGCCGACCCGCAGGTCAAGGAGATCATCGACACCGCCCGCGGGCTGGAGGGCCTCAAGCGGCAGTGGGGCGTGCACGCCGCGGGCGTGATCATGTCGAGCAAGCCGCTCATCGACGTCATCCCGATCCAGCGCCGCGAGGCCGACGGCGCGATCATCACGCAGTTCGACATGGGCGCCTGCGAGACGCTCGGGCTGCTCAAGATGGACTTCCTGGGCCTGCGCAACCTCACGATCATCGACGACGCGCTGGAGAACATCGGGCTCAACGGCAAGCCGGAGCTCGTCATCGAG
>JAPLAT010000154.1 GCA_026393175.1 Pseudonocardiales bacterium | reverse complement strand
CCCTCGCCCCGACCGCGCTCGCCCGGCCGGCCACGCGCCGGCGCAGCGGCGGGCGCAGGCCCAGCCGGCGGGCCGAGCGGGCGGCGCGGACGACGGCGCGGCGCTCGCGCCCGGGCACGTCCCACGCCTCGGGGTGCCGGGACAGCCAGCGGTGGCGGTACATCGTGTACGGCAGGGCGGCCAGGTAGAGCAGGGCGACCGCGGCGAGGGTCAGGAAGGGCACCGTGACCAGCACGGCCGTCAGCAGGCCCACGAGCACGAGCAGCGGGGCCACCGCGCGCGGCGCGACCCGCACCGTCTTGAACGACAGCGTCGGCAGCCTGCTCACCATCAGCGCCGCGGCCACCAGCGCCCAGAGCCCGACCAGCGTGGGCCCGGACCACCAGCCCGGCCCGAGGTGCAGGGACAGGTAGAGCGGGACGCCCGCGACGAGCGCCGCGGCCGGCGCCGGCACGCCGACGAAGAACTCCTTGGCGAACGGGAACGGGTCGGGGGTGTCGAGCAGGGTGTTGAAGCGGGCCAGGCGCAGCGCCATGCACACGGCGAACACCAGGGCCACGACCCAGCCGAACCGGCCGTTCTCGTCCAGCGTCCAGAGGTAGAGGACCAGCGCGGGCGAGACGCCGAAGGAGACCAGGTCGGCCAGCGAGTCCAGCTCCGCGCCGATCCGGGTGCTGGCGTCCAGGAGCCGGGCCAGCCTGCCGTCCAGCGCGTCGCACAGCGCCGCGACGCCGACCGCGAGCACGGACAGCTCGAACCGCTCGCCGAGCGCGAAGTACACCGCCGACAGCCCGGCGCACAGCGCCACGACCGTGACCGCGTTGGGCAGCAGCCGCACGCCTGCCGGGTACGGAGCGGGCACGCTCAGCCCGTCCCGGGCAGGGCGGCGAGCACGGTCTCCCCGCCGATCGTCCGCTGGCCGACCGCGACCTCGACGCGGCTGCCCTCCGGGAGGTAGACGTCGACCCGGGAGCCGAACCGGATGAGCCCGTAGGTCTCGCCCGCGGCGACCTCGCGGCCGGGGACGAGGTCGCAGACGATGCGCCGGGCCAGCAGCCCGGCGATCTGCACGACCCCGACCCGCGCGCCGTCCGCGGTCTCCAGCAGCACGGCGTTGCGCTCGTTGTCCTCGCTGGCCTTGTCCAGGTCGGCGGAGAGGAACACGCCGGGGCGGTACTCCACGGCGACCACGCGGCCGTCCACCGGCACCCGCTGGACGTGCACGTCCAGGACGGAGAGGAACACGCTGACCCGCGGCACCGGGGTGGCGGGCAGGCCCAGCTCCGGGGGCGGGGGGACCTGCGACACGGTGGCCACGGTGCCGTCCGCGGCGGCGAGCACGACGCCGGTACGCGGCGGCGGGACGCGGCGGGGGCTGCGGAAGAACGCGGCGGTGGCGGCGGTGGCCAGGACCGCGAGCCCGGTGCCGCGGCCGGTGAGGGCCCGGGCGGCGCCCGCGGCGAGCGCGACGGCGGCGACCACCGGCCTGCCGCCGGGATGCATCGGCGGCACCGCCTCGCGGACGAGCCCGGCGACGTGGCGCGGGGAGAACCCGGTGGGGGCGTCGCGGTGGGACATGGGGGGCGTTCTCGGTTCCTCCGGCGGGACGGCCCGGCGGGCCGCGGCCACGTCCTGGGTTCGGTGGCGGCGGCTACGGTACGCGACCACCGGGACACAAAAGGGCCGGGGCCGTCATCCCCCGAGACGACGACCCCGGCCGTGGAACCGCTCGTCCGCTCCCCAGCGACGGGCGGTAGGTCCTTTGCTGGGCCACGGTTACCCGTGGCCTGCGAAAAGTATCCCCACACGAGCGATCGATCGTCCAGATCACACGGGGAGGAACTCCCGGATGTTCACCGATCGGCCGAACACTCACCAGTAAGACGCGACGGAGTGCAGCTTTGTTGCATCGCTTGACTGTGATGTGTGTCACATTTCAGGCGTCGAGGAGCCAGACCTCGACCGCCGAGCCCTCCGCCAGCTCCGTCACGTCCTCGGGCACGACCACCAGGCACTCCGCCCGGGCGAGCGCCCCGAGGAGGTGCGAGGCGGGCCCGCCGACCTCCGTGACCACCCCGCGCACGGCGTCCAGCACGCCGCGGCGGAACTGCCGCCGGCCCGCCGGCGAGGTCCACCGCTCACCCAGCGTGGCCGTCACGGCCGCGCGGTCGGGGTGCGGGTGCCCGATGGCGGCCCGCAGCGCGGGGCGGACGAACACCTCGAACGAGACGTGCGAGCTGACCGGGTTGCCGGGCAGCGTGACGACCGCGACGCCGCCCGCCCCGTCGAGCCGCCCGGCGCCCTGCGGCCCGCCCGGCTGCATCGCCACCTTGACGAACTCCACCCCGCGCCCGGTGAACGCGTCCTTGACGACCTCGTAGGCGCCTGCGCTCACCCCGCCCGAGGTGAGCACCAGGTCGACGCCGCCGTCGACGGCACCGACCCGGTCCGCGAGCCTGCCGAGGAACTGCTCCACGTCGTCGGGGACGAACCGCAGCAGCTCCGCGCGCCCGCCCGCCTCCTCGACGGCCGCGGCCAGCATCGGCCCGTTGGACTCGTAGATCTGCCCGGGCCGCAGCTCCGTCCCGGGCGCGACGAGCTCGGACCCGGTGGAGAGCACCAGCACGACGGGGCGGCGGCGCACCGGCACGTCCGCGACGCCGACGGCCGCGAGCACCCCGACCTGCGGCGCGCGCAGCACGGTGCCCGCCCGCAGCACGACGGCGCCCGCCTCGACGTCCTCGCCGGGCCGGCGCACGTGCGCACCCGGGAGCGGCGTCTCGCGCAGCTCCACCCGCTCGACGCCGCCGTCGGTGGCCTCCACGGGCACGACGGCGTCGGCCCCGTCCGGGAGCGGCGCGCCGGTCATGATGCGGTGCGCGGTGCCCGGCTCCAGCGGGGGCACGTCGGTGCGCCCGGCCGGGATGTCGGCGCCGACGGGCAGCACCACGGGCGGGTGCGCCACCTCGGCGGCGCGCACCGCGTAGCCGTCCATCGCGGAGTTGGCGAAGGAGGGCAGTGACACCCCGGCGACGACGTCGCGCGCCAGGACCCGCCCGCGCGCCCGGGCGAGCGGCACCAGCTCCTCGGGCTGCGGCGCGACCAGGGACGCCACGACCGCCCGGTGGTCGGCGACGGATCGGGGACCGGTTCTCGTCGAGGTCACGGCGGCATCCTGCCCGACGGGGGCCGCCTTGCACTCGGCCGTGCCGAGTGCCAAACTCGGCCTGGCACTCGGCACGGTAGAGTGCCAACCGTCGGGCCGGTGAGATCGGCGCAGGGTTGCCGGTCGTCCGTCGCGGGCGCCACCCGGCGAAGAGACTTTCGTGTCATCCCAATCGGAGGACCACACCCCCATGGCGAAGATGATCGCTTTCGACGAGGAGGCGCGCCGCGGGCTCGAGCGCGGCATGAACACCCTCGCCGACGCCGTCAAGGTGACGCTCGGCCCGCGCGGCCGCAACGTCGTCCTGGAGAAGAAGTGGGGCGCGCCCACCATCACCAACGATGGTGTGTCGATCGCCAAGGAGATCGAGCTCGAGGACCCCTGGGAGAAGATCGGGGCCGAGCTCGTCAAGGAAGTTGCGAAGAAGACC
>JAPLAT010000169.1 GCA_026393175.1 Pseudonocardiales bacterium | reverse complement strand
CACCACGGCCCGGTTGCGCAGCATCGACTTCGGGGTGAAGCAGATCAGCGGGCGCTGCATCCCGTCCATGGCGTGGCGGCGCAGCAGGTGGAAGTAGTTGGCCGGCTCGCTGGGCACGGCGACGGTCATCGACCCCTCCGCACACAGCGTGAGGAAGCGCTCGATGCGGCCCGAGGAGTGGTCGGGGCCCTGCCCCTCCAGGCCGTGCGGCAGCAGCAGCGCGACGTCGGAGGTCTGGCCCCACTTGGCCTCGCCGGACGAGATGAACTCGTCGATGATCGACTGGGCGCCGTTGACGAAGTCGCCGAACTGCGCCTCCCACGCCACGAACGCGCTGGGGTTGGCCACCGAGTAGCCGTACTCGAAGCCGACGGCCGCGAACTCCGAGAGCGCCGAGTCGTAGGGCAGGAAGCGCTCCTGGTCCTCCGACAGGTTGCGCAGCGGGTAGTACTCCTCGCCGGTCCGGCGGTCGATGACGACGGAGTGCCGCTGCACGAACGTGCCGCGCCGGGTGTCCTGGCCGGACAGCCGCACGAGCTTGCCGTCCATCACCAGCGCGCCCATGGCGATCAGCTCGGCGAAGGCCCAGTCGACGTCGCCCTCGCGGGACATCTTGTAGCGCTTCTCCAGCACCGGCTTGACCCGCTGGTGCACGGTGAAGCCCTCGGGCAGCTCGACGTGCGCGTCGCCGATGCGGTGCAGGACCTCCAGCGGCACGGACGTGTCGAGGTCGGTGGGGATGGACTGCTCCTCCTCCACCGACGGCGAGACGACCGGCGGGGTCTTCTCCAGCTCGCGCACCTCGTTGAACACGTGCTCGAGCTGGTTGGAGAAGTCCTTGAGCGCGTGCTCGGCCTCGTCGACGGTGATGTCCCCGCGGCCGATGAGCGACTCGGTGTAGATCTTGCGGACGCTGCGCTTGGCGTCGATCACGTCGTACATCGAGGGCTGCGTCATCGAGGGGTCGTCGCCCTCGTTGTGGCCGCGGCGCCGGTAGCAGATCATGTCGATGACGACGTCGTTGTGCCAGCGCATCCGGTACTCGACGGCCAGCTTGGCCACCCAGACGCACGCCTCGGGGTCGTCGCCGTTCACGTGGAAGACCGGGGCGGCGTCGCCGTGCAGCATCAGCGGCAGGACGGTGAAGCCGCCCTCGCCCTTGTCGAGGATGTCCTGCTTGGCCCGGACGATGCCCTCGAGCACCGGGTCGACGGCCTCGAGGTGGCTCGGGTTGGAGGCGAGGGAGACGACCGTCTCGCCGTCGCCGAACATCCGGAAGTACTTGCCCTCGGCGCCCAGGTGGTACTTCACGTCGCCGGAGCCGTGGGCCTGGCCGGGGTCGAGGTTGCCCTCGAACTCGCGGAAGATCTGGCTGATCGGCTTGCCGACGATGTTGGCCAGCACGTTGAGCCGGCCGCGGTGCGGCATGCCGATGACGACCTCGTCGAGCTCGTTCTCCGCGGCCTTGTCCAGCACGGCGTCCAGCAGCGGGATGACGGTCTCGCCGCCCTCCAGGGAGAACCGCTTCTGCCCGACGTACTTGGTCTGCAGGAACGTCTCGAACGCCTCGGCCGCGTTGAGCTTGGACAGGATGTACTTCTGCTCGGCCGGCTCGGGCTTCTGGTGCGGGACCTCGATCCGCTCCTGCAGCCAGGCGCGCTGCGCCGGGTCGGCGATGTGCATGTACTCCGTGCCGACGGTGCGGCAGTAGGAGTCGCGCAGCAGGCCGAGCACGTCGCGCAGCTTCATCCGCTCGCGCCCGCCGAAGCCGCCGGTGGCGAACTCGCGGTCGAGGTCCCACAGCGTGAGGCCGTGGGAGAGCACGTCGAGGTCGGGGTGGCGGCGCTGGCGGTAGTTGAGCGGGTCGGTGTCGGCCATCAGGTGCCCGCGGGTGCGGTAGGCGTCCACCAGCTCGATGACGCGCGCCGTCTTGTCGACGGCGTCGTCGGGCAGGTCCTGCACCCAGCGGACGGGCTCGTAGGGCACCCGCAGGGCGCGGAAGATGTCGTCGTAGAAGCCGTCCTCGCCCAGCAGGAGCTGGTGGACCCGGCGCAGGAAGTCGCCGGACTCGGCGCCCTGGATGATCCGGTGGTCGTACGTCGAGGTCAGCGTGATGATCTTGCTGACGCCGATCTGGGCGAGCCGCTCCTCGCTGGCGCCCTGGAACTCCGCCGGGTACTCCATCGCGCCGACGCCGATGATGGCGCCCTGGCCCTGCATCAGCCGGGGCACCGAGTGGTTGGTGCCCAGCGTGCCGGGGTTGGTCAGGCTGATCGTCGTGCCGGCGAAGTCCTCGGCGGTGAGCGCGCCGTTGCGGGCCTTGCGGACGATGTCCTCGTAGGCCGACCAGAACTGCGCGAAGTTCATCGACTCGCAGCCCTTGATCGACACCACGACGAGCGAGCGCTGGCCGTTGCGGCCGGGCAGGTCGATGGCCAGCCCGAGGTTGACGTGGTCGGGCTGCACGACCGTCGGCCTGCCGTCGGCCTCGACGAAGTGCCGGTTCATCACCGGGAAGTCGGCCAGCGCCTTGACCAGGGCGAACCCGATGAGGTGCGTGAAGCTGATCTTCCCGCCGCGGGTGCGCTTGAGCTGGTTGTTGATGACGACGCGGTTGTCGGCCAGCAGCTTGGCCGGCACGGCGCGCACGCTCGTGGCCGTGGGCACGGTGAGCGAGGCGTTCATGTTCTTGACCACGGCGTTGGCCGCGCCGCGCAGCGGGGACGCGGTGCCCTCCCCACCCGCGGCGGCGGCCGGCTTCGCGGCCTGCGACCCGCTGCCCGCGGCGGGCTTGCGCGCCTCGTCCTTGGGCGCCGCGCCGTTCTTCGCGGCCCCGCCCGTCGTGGCCCCGCCCTTCCCGGCGCCGCCCTTGCCCGCCGACGCGGCGGGGGCCGGCTCCGGCATCGCGGCGCGGTCGGCGACGCGGCGCCGCTCGGTCGGCTCCGCGGGCTCGGCGGTGGGCTCGGGCGCCGGGCCGGGGACCTCGCTGCGGCCGTTGGCGTCCCCGGCGGGCGCGGCGGCGGCGGGCGCGGCGCTCTCCGGCGTGGGGGTGCCGTCACCCGGCTTGTAGTCGGCGAAGAACTCGTGCCAGGCGGGGTCGACCGTGGAGGGGTCGTCGAGGTAGCGCTGGTACATCTCCTCGACGAGCCACTCGTTGGGACCGAAGTCACTGGCCGGGTTCGAGGTACTGCTGCTGGACACGCTGGGACCGCCTTGATTCGGATCGCGTCTTCGCCGAGGACTGGGGTCCAGGTTAGTCCCCGTCCCCACCGGCCCGGTAATGCCTCAGGTCCACGTCACGGGCGCGGCCGTCAGAGGTCCGGGGTCTCGCCCAGCTCGTCGACCACCGCCGTGCGGACGGCGGTCTCGGCCACCAGGGTGCCAGCGGGCAGGCCGCAGCGGGAGTCGGTGCGGGTGACGTCGCGCTCGCCGGCGAACTGGCCGTCGACCGGGTCGATCATCAGCTCCGAACGGGTGCGGCCTGCGTCGTGCACCAGCACCAGGCAGGCCCGCCCGCCGACCTCGACGGGATCCGGCGCGAGCGTCACGCCGTCGAGCCCGGTCAGCGCCCGGTAGAGCACCGCGCGCAGCTCGGCGGGGACCAGGCAGGTGCGCAGGGCGTCGACCGCGCCGCTGAACGGGTTGCTCCACCGGCCGGGGTGGTCGGCGCGCAACCGGTCGAGCAGCTCCGCCGGGTCGCGGGGGAGCCGCTCGAGGAACTCCGGGGTCGGGAGCTGCCAGCTGCCGCGCCGCCGCTGCGCCGGCTCGATGCACGCGCCGCCGCGCTCGCGGTGGAACTCGCCCCACGGGGCCTGGAAGACCCCCACGGGGGCGACGTCGGCGAGCTCGAAGCCGTCCTCGCGGGCCTCCTCGGCCGAGCCCACCAGCCAGCGCTGCCGGCCGGTGAGCGAGCGGTCGAGCAGCCAGTCGCGCTCCGGACGCGCCGGTACCCAGGTGCGCAGCCGGTGCTCCGTGAGGTGCTGGTGGGCGCCGAAGCTGCCCAGCCACCACACGTCCGTCGCCACCCAGCGGTACTGCTCGGGCCCCACCGGGTCGTCCGACGTGGCGATGGCGAGGTCGAGCAACTCACTTCTCCCGCGGTCGTACCGGCGCGCTGCTGTCACCACAGAGTGTGCGGTGGTCACGTCGCGTCACCGACAGCGACCCCCCGGTCACTACTGCAGCCACTCCTTCACCTGCGACAAGACCTTCTGCGGGTCCGAGCTGATCGGGTTGACGTGCAGGTGCGTGACGCCGGCCTCGCGCAGCGCCGCGATCCGCTCCTTGACGAAGGACGGCGGGCCGATGAGCGAGGTGTGGGCCAGGAACTCCTCCGGCAGCGACTCGGCCGCCTCCTGCTTCTTGCCGTCGAGGTAGAGGTCCTGCACGACCTTCGCCTCGTCGACGTAGCCCTGGCGCTGGAAGACGGTGTTGTAGAAGTTCTTGCCGCGCGCGCCCATGCCGCCCAGGTACAGCGCGCTCATGTGCCGGTGCATCTGGCGGGCGCCGTCCATCATGTCGTCCTCGATCGCGAGGATGCCGCCGCCGGTGATCTGCAGCGGGCCGAGCGCGGGGTCGCGCTTCGCGGTGCCGGCGTCGAGCGCCGCGCCGAACGTCTCGCGCATCTTCTCGGGCAGGACGACGTGCGGCAGCCAGCCCTGCGCGATCTCCGCCGTCAGCTCGACGTTCTTGTCCCCGAGCGCGGCGATCCAGATCGGGATGTCCGCGCGCCGCGGGTGGTTGATCAGCTTCAGCGGCTTGCCCAGGCCGGTGCCCTGCCCCTCGGGCAGCGGGATCGTGTAGAGCCCCTCGTGCTGGACCTTCTCCCGGCGCCACACCTGCCGGCAGATCTCGACGACCTCGCGGGTGCGGGCCAGCGGCTTGTCGTAGGGCACGCCGTGGAAGCCCTCGATGACCTGCGGGCCGGACGCGCCCAGGCCCAGGATCGTCCGGCCGCCCGACAGCGCGTCCAGCCCCGCCGCCGACATCGCGGTGAGCGTGGGCGTGCGGCTGTAGATCGGCAGGATCCCGGAGCCGATCTGCACCCGCTCGGTCCGCGCGGCGAGGTACCCCATGAGCGAGACGGCGTCGTAGCTGTAGGCCTCGGCGACCCACACGACGTCGAGGCCCGCCTTCTCCAGGCCGACCACCGCCTCGGCGTTGTTGATCGGATCGTCGCCGTACTGGAGTTGCGTCGACAGCAGCATGGGCTGAGGTTACCGGCGGGTTCGGTCAGGTCCACTCGCTGTGCGGGTGATCCGGCGCGGCGCCGTCGACGGAGACGTCCACGCGCTCGGCGAAGAAGCAGACCAGGTCGCGGACGGGCTCGGCACCCGGCAGCGGGTCCGGGTAGGACCACGCGACGTCGGCGACGGTGCGGCCCGGCACCGAGGCCGACCAGTACCGCGCGGTGCCCTTGTACGCGCAGGTGGTGGCGGTGGCGCTGGGCCGCAGCCGGGTGCCGTCGACGTCGGCGGCGGGCAGGTACCAGCGCACCGGCAGACCGGTCTCGGTGAGCAGCACCGGCCTTCCGCTCTCGGCCAGCACGTGCCCGTCGAGGCTCACCCGCACCCGCCGGGCGCTGCGGCGCACGTCGATGCGGTGGTGCGGGTCGCGGGGGTGGCCGACGACGCGCTCGTCCTCCTCGCGCCAGTCCAGCGCGTCGAAGTCGAGCACGACGTGGTCGGCGAGGTCCGGGTCGTCCGGGGCGAACGCGGCGCCCGGGCGCTCCCGGTCGTCGGCCCGCAGCGTGAACACCCGGCCGGGGCAGGAGTGCACGCCGAACCCGGTGCTCGGCGTGAGCACGGCGGCGCCGCCCGGGCCGACCGGCAGCGGGCCGGGACCGTGCCGCGGGCCGGCGTCGTCCGCGGCGGGGACCAGGTCGGCGGTGAGGTCGGCGACCGGCACCGCGTACTGCGGCACGACCCGGCCGGGCTCCATGACGAGCCGCCCGCGGTCGGTGTCGAGCACCGGCACCCCGTCGAGCCAGGCGCGGAGGCGGGGCGCGAGGGGCTCCCAGCGCAGGGAGTCGAGCGCGCCGGCGAGCAGGTCCCCGATGCGGACGGCCATGCGGGGAGGGTACTCGGCCGACCATGTTCAAGAAGTCTTGCGCAAGAAACCTTGCGCAAGATACGTTGACTTGCGTGACGGAGGAAGCGCGGGAGTACATCACCGACCCGAAGGCGCTGCGGGCGCTCTCGCACCCCACCCGCTGGACGATCGTCGAGCTGCTCGGGCTGGAGGACACGGCCACGGCCACGCGGTGCGCGGAGTACAGCGGCGAGAGCGTCGCGAGCTGCTCCTACCACCTGTCGATGCTCGCCAAGTACGGCTTCGTCGAGCAGGTGGAGGCGCCGGGGCGGGAGAAGCCGTGGAAGCTCGCGCGCCGCGACCAGAGCTGGAAGGTCCGCGGTCTGGACACCGAGGCCGCGATGGCGGCGGAGACGCTCTCCGAGGTCTTCCTCGACCACGAGACGTCCCGGATGAAGGACTGGGTGCGCCGCGCGTCGCGCGACCCCGAGGAGTGGCAGAGCGCCGCGGGCATGAGCGCGAGCACGATCCACGTGACCGCGGACGAGCTCGTGGAGCTGCGCGAGCGGATCGCCGCCCTCACCGCGCCGTACGTCGAGCGCCGGCACGACCCCGCAGGGCGGCCGGACGGCGCGCGGGCCGTCCGGGTCTTCGTCTCGACCTGGCTGCCGCGCACGGGAGGGGAAGGGTGATGGACGAGCGGTTCCGCATGCTGCACGAGGTGCGCCACGCCGAGCTCGTGGCCGCGGCGGACCGGGCCCGGCTCGTGCGCCGGTGCCGCGGCCACCGCCGGCCGGGGCCGGTCGCCCGGCTCTACGCCCGGGTCTGGTGGGCCTCCCGCCCGCGGGCCTCGGTCTGGTCGGGCGGGCTGCTGACGGCCCCGCGCTGAGGTTCCGGCGCCGGCAGCCCGGCCCCGGCGGCGCTGCGCCCGCCCGGCACCCGACACCCGCCCGCCCGGCACCCGCCCGCCCCGTATCGCAGCTGGGTGACACCGCTCCGATCCAGTCGCAGCGGTGTCACCCCGCTGCGACGCGGGGACGGCCCGTAGGGTCCCCGCCGTGGGGTTCCGGGTCGTTCCTGCCGCGTACGTGCTCCTGCTCGACGGCGCCGGCCGGGTGCTGCTGCAGCTGCGCCGGGGCACCGGGTACCGCGACGGGTTCTGGGCGGCGGCCGCCGCGGGCCACGTCGAGGCGGGGGAGTCGGTGCACGCCGCCGCCTGTCGGGAGGCGGCCGAGGAGCTCGGCGTCACGATCACCGCGGCCGACCTCGTCCCGCTGACGGCCATGCACCGCACCGCACCCACCGGCCTGGACGTCGACCAGCGAGTCGACTTCTTCTTCACCTGCCGCCGCTGGTCCGGCGAGCCCCGCACGATGGAGCCCGCCAAGTCGGCCGACCTGCGCTGGTGCGCCCTCGACGACCTGCCCGAGCCGGTCGTCCCGCACGAGCGGTTCGTTCTCGACGGGCTGCGCGCGGGCGACCTGCCCGGGATCACCGCCGTCGGCTTCTGAGCCGTGCGGCCGGGCGCGGGCCCCCCGTTGCAGCAAAGCCACTTTCCCGCAATCTCGTTGCGGGAAAGTGGCTTTGCTGCAATCCGGGGCCGGGGCCGGGGCCGGGGTCAGCTCAGGTCGTAGCGGTCCAGCTGCATGACCTTGTCCCACGCGGCGACGAAGTCGCGCACGAACTTCTCCCCGCCGTCGTCGGACGCGTAGACCTCCGCCAGGGCGCGCAGCTCGGAGTTCGAGCCGAACACCAGGTCGGCGCGGGTGCCGGTCCAGCGCACCTCGCCGGTGGAGCGGTCGACGGCCTCGAAGGAGTCGTCGTCGCCGCCGACCGAGCGCCACTCCACGCCCATGTCGAGCAGGTTGGTGAAGAAGTCGTTGGTCAGCGTGCCGACCGCGCCGGTGAGCACGCCCGCGGTGGACCCGCCGGTGTTCGCCCCCAGCACGCGCAGTCCGCCGACCAGCACGGTCATCTCCGGCGCCGACAGGCTGAGCAGGTTCGCCCGGTCGACGAGCAGGTACTCGCCCGGCAGCTTGTGGCCCTTGCCGCGGTAGTTGCGGAAGCCGTCGGAGGTGGGCTCCAGGTAGGAGAACGACTCGACGTCGGTCTGCTCCTGGGTGGCGTCGGTGCGCCCCGGGGTGAAGGGGACGGTGACGGCGTGCCCGGCGTCGCGGGCGGCCTTCTCGACGGCGGC
>JAPLAT010000008.1 GCA_026393175.1 Pseudonocardiales bacterium | reverse complement strand
CAACAGCGCCGGCAAACCCGTCATCGTCGGCGAGTTCGGCATCGAGGCGGGCTCGGGCTGCGGCCTCGGCCATGCCGAGCGGGCGCAACGGTTCGCGGACAAGGCCGAGGTCTACACCGACACCTCGCTCGGCTACGCCGGGGCCTTCGCCTGGGCCTGGCAGCCCGGCGGCGGCGACGGCTGCGACCTGGGGAACCTCGACGTCGACACGGCCACCCAGCAGGTGTTGCGCGATGCTGGTCGATGACCCCCGGCCGCCCGAGGGCGCACCCCACCCCGCGGCGATCCTCGCGACGAACCTGGCGCTGGCCCTGCTGGTGATGGCGGTCGACCCGATCGGCGCCTGGACGGCCACGGCCACGACCGCCCCGGCGCCGGTGGCGGGTCCGGTCGCGCCGCAGGCCGGGCCCGCCGGTCCGGTCGCGCCGCTGCAGGCCGGCACCGCGGCGGTGGTGGCCGCCGCGGTGCCCCCCGCCGCCGACACGCCCGTCATGTTCACGACGGCCGGCCCGGACGCCCGGGTGCGGATCGCGATCGACTTCGCGCTCCGCCAGATCGGCGTGCCCTACGTCTGGGGCGGGGACGGGCCGGCCAGCGGCGAGGGCGGCTTCGACTGCTCCGGCCTGACCACCGCCGCCTACGCCGCCGCCGGGATCCGCCTGCCGCGCACCGCGCAGACGCAGTTCGACCACGGGCCGCACGTCCCGTCCACCGCCCCGCTCCTGCCCGGCGACCTGGTCTTCTACGGCACCCCGGCGCGCGTGCACCACGTCGGCCTGTACCTGGGCGACGGGCGGATGGTCAACGCGCCGCGCCGCGGCAAGCCCGTCCAGGTCGCCGCGGTGCGCTACCCGGGCGACGACTACCTCGGCGCCACCCGTCCCGCCGCCGTCCCCGGTGCCCTGCAGCTGGGCACGCTCGGGCAGGTCACGGTGCCGCCCTCGGCCCCCGCGCCCGCCGTCCCGCCGGTGGAGTTCCCGGCGCCGCAGGTCGCCCCGCCCGCCACGGTCACGCTGACCGTGGCCACCCCCGCCCCCGCGGGCGGCCCGCCCGCCGTCGTCCAGGAGGTCGTGGTCGTGCCCCCGACCGCGCTCGCGGTCACCCCGACCACCACCCCGGTGCCGACCGGCGCCCCGCCGTCGACGACGACCACCACCCCGGGCACCACCCCGGGCACCACCCCGGGCACCGCGGTCCCGGGCACCACGAGCCCCGGCTCCACGACCCCCGGCTCCACGACCCCGGGCACGACCGCGCCGAGCGGCACGACATCCAGCACGACATCCAGCACGGCGACACCCGGCAGCACGACACCCGGCACCACGACGGGTCCCCCCGCCGCCCCGACCTCGAGCGGCACCGCTCCCCCGACGGCCGCGACGACGGCCGCCGACGCGGTGACCCCCGAGCCGGTGACCCCCGACCCGGTGACCTCGGACCCGGCACCGGCGGCGACCACCACCGCGGCGACGGAGGACACCTCCACCCCCGCCCCGGACCCCTCTCCCACCACGACGACCGAGACCCCGTAGTCCGACCGTGGTGACGGCCGGCCGGCCACCCTCGTGACCGGCTGCCCTCGGGCCGGCGGGCCCGGTGGCGACCGTCCCAGGCCCCGCGCCGTCGGATCGCACGGCTGGGCCCGGTCGCACCGTGCGTGTGGTCCGCCCGGCCTACGACGTCCCGGGACGGAGACCGGGGCGGGGGCACGCGGGGGCACGCGGGCGGCTCCGGGCGCGATCCACCCCGATCGCCCCCGGGGACCGTCACCCCGGCCCGGGGGTTCGGGCGGCCGCGAGTGCGGGCCCCGGGACACCACGGTTGAGGTGGGCCGGACGG
>JAPLAT010000420.1 GCA_026393175.1 Pseudonocardiales bacterium | reverse complement strand
ATCGCGCCCGGTCCCGCCGGTGACGTCGACGACCTCGACGAGGGGGTGGCCCGGTGATCCAGTGGCCGGAGCTGATCGTCTTCACGATCCTGTTCCTCGTCGTGACCGTGATGGGGTTCCTCGCCTCGCGCTGGCAGCGGGGCTCGACGCTGGACCACCTCGACGAGTGGGGCCTGGGCGGGCGCAAGTTCGGCGCCTGGATCACCTGGTTCCTCGTCGGCGGTGACCTCTACACCGCCTACACGTTCGTCGCCGTGCCGGCGCTGCTGTTCGGCGCGGGTGCCACCGGGTTCTTCGCCCTGCCCTACACCGTGATCCTCTACCCGCTGGTGTTCCTGCCGGTGCTGCGGCTGTGGTCGGTCTCGCGGGTGCACGGCTACGTCACGCCGGCCGACTTCGTGCGCGGCCGCTACGGCTCGTCGCTGCTGGCGTTCCTCGTCGCCGTCACCGGGCTGTTCGCGACGATGCCCTACATCGCGCTGCAGCTCGTCGGCCTGGAGGCGGTGCTGCGGACGATGGGCCTCAACGGCTCGGGCCTGCTCGGCCACCTGCCGCTGCTCGTCGCGTTCATCATCCTGGCCGTCTACACCTACCAGTCCGGCCTGCGCGCCCCGGCGCTGATCGCGTTCGTCAAGGACATCCTGATCTACGTCGTGATCCTGGTGGCGGTGCTCTACCTGCCGTCGCAGTTCGGCGGCTGGGGTGCGATCTTCGACGCGGCCGACGCGAAGTTCCAGGCATCGGAGAGCCAGACCGACAACGTGCTGCTCGGCCCGAACAACCAGCTGCAGTACATCACCCTGGCGCTGGGCTCGGCGCTGGCGCTGTTCCTCTACCCGCACTCGCTGACCGGCATCCTCGCCTCGCGCGGCCGGAACGTGATCAAGCGGAACATGATGGCCCTGCCGGCGTACTCGCTGCTGCTGGGCCTGCTCGCGCTGCTGGGCTACGTCGCGATCGCGGCGGGCGTGCAGCCGATCACGAACAACGCGACCGGCCGCCCGGACACCAACACCATCATCCCGGTGCTGTTCGACAACGAGTTCGGTTCGCTGTTCGCCGGGCTCGCGTTCGCCGCCATCGGCATCGGCGCGCTGGTGCCCGCGGCGATCATGTCCATCGCCGCGGCGAACCTGTGGACGCGCAACATCTACAAGGAGTACATCCGCAAGGACGCCACGCCGAAGCAGGAGGCGCAGCAGGCCAAGCTCGCCTCGCTGGTCGTCAAGTTCGGGGCGGTGCTGTTCATCGTCGCGATCGACCCGCAGTTCTCCATCGACCTCCAGCTCATCGGCGGCGTGATCATCCTCCAGACGCTGCCCGCCGTCGCCATCGCGCTCTACACCCGCTGGCTGCACCGCTGGGCGCTGGTGGCGGGCTGGGCGGCCGGCATGGGCTACGGGATGTACCTGCTCTACCTCATCCCGAACCCGGCCGCGGGCCGCCAGCACTTCGGCGGCTCGGCACTGGCGCTGGACAAGCTGAACCTGCTCGGCTGGCAGCCCTTCGCCGGCTCGACGGTGCAGATCTACGTCGGGTTCGTGGCGTTGACGGTCAACCTCGTCGTGGCGGTGGCGGTCACGGCCGTCCTGCGCGCGACGCGGACGGCCGAGGGCGACGACCAGACGCACCCGTCGGACTACCACGCCGACGAGGGCTCGCCACGGCTCAAGCCGGTCGCGGACGCCGTCGCGGAGGCCTGACCAGCGACGGGACCGCTCGGCGCGCGGTGACGACCGTTCGGCGCGTCGTCATCGCGCGCCCGGCGTGTCCGGGCGGCGGCGCCCCGATGTCGGGAGGGTTTCGCCGATAGTTCACCCTGACGGGTGGCCGGACGCCGCCGAGAGTGACCTTTCGTCGGTGTGCGATTGCCGGACCACTCGTCGGGGGTGCAACATCCTGTGGATGCCCGCGATACGAAGGGTGATCGCTGCCGCGCCGGGCGGCGACTTCTCGGAGGTGACCACGGTGCAGGAAGCCGGACCCGTCGGATCGTCGGGGCACGTTCGCGACGACGCCGAGGATCTCCTCGTCTTCGTCGAGCGGCTCGCCGCGGCCGGTCAGGGCCACCAGGCCACCGGCGTCGCGCGCGACCGCATCGCCGAGATCGTCCGGGCGGGTTCCGTGCCGCCGGGCGTCCGACGGCTCGCGGAGGCGCTGGCCGCCTCCATGGGCGACGTGGCGCCCGCCCCCCGCCAGCCCGTCGACTCGACGCTGGACGACACCGCCCAGGCCATGCGCAGCCACCCCCTCGTCGTCCTGGACGACGCCACCCCGGCGGCCGTGGCCGGGGCGGTCTCGGCGCTGGTGGCCGACGGCCGCCGCGTCGTCGTCGCGGCGGAGACCACCGCCGAGCTCGACGCCGTGCGGCGCGACGTCGCCGGCCCGGTGCTCGACGTGCTGCCCGCCATCGATCCCGCCGAGCTGCGGGAGCTGCGCAGGCTCCAGGCCACCTCCACCCCGGCCCGGCGGGCCCGCTCGGGGCAGCGGCTGCCGTCGGCGGCCGTGCTGCCCGTCGTGTCCGAGGTCGCCCGGCTCTGCGCCCAGGCGGTGCGCACCGGCGCCGACCCGGCCGCGTCCGTCGTCCCGACCGTGCTCGCCGGCGTGGAGGCCGAGCGCCGCGCTGCCGTCACCTCGATCGCCCGCTGCGTGGCGGCCCGGCTGGAGGCCCTGGGCCGTCCCGACGGCCAGCCGTGGCGCTGGGAGCTGCTCGGGCACCTGATCCACAGCCGGTACCGCGCCCCGTTCGACCGCACGCTGGAGGAGACCGCCCAGGCCATCGCGCTGGTGCGGGCACCGGACTACGGCACGCCGGTCACGTTCCTCGCGCCGCTGCCGTCGGACGCGGTCGACCTGCTCTGCGAGTTCCAGCAGTTCCTGTCCGGGGGCGGTCGCGCCCGGCGCCTCTTCCCCACGTCGCTGCAGCGCGAGGTCGCCCCCGTGCTGAAGCTGATCCGCGTCGACGGGCACGAGCCGGAGTCCGGCGCCGACGTGCTGCGCGCCATCAGCCACCTCGAGCTGCAGACCCGGATGCGCCGCATCGAGGCGGGCTGCGTCGAGATGCGGGTGCCGGTGCCGCACCGCCCCGAGGACCTGCCCGGCCTGGAGGCGGCGCTGCAGGAGGTCGCGGGGGCCGCCCGCTCGGTCGGCGCGCTGCGCCACGACGTGCTGTTCCTGCACACCGACTCGCCCCTGCAGGTGCCCGACGTCGAGTCGGCCGCCCGCGTGGCCGCCGCGATCCTCGACTACGAGGAGAACGGCTCCGCCGACGAGTCCGGGCGCCGGCTCGACGCGATGGCCGCCGAGCTCGCCGACCGCGCGCCCGTGGACGCCACCGCACCCGAGCACGACGCCGCCGTGGACGCCCTGCACCGCCGCGACGCCGCCGCCTACGCCGCGGCCGTGGAGGCCCTGGGCGCGGCCCGGCGCCAGCAGCGCGACGAGCTGCGCCGCGCCGCGCTGCTGGAGGTGCTGCGCAGCCAGGCCCCGACCCTCGCCGAGGCGTGGGACCGCCCGGGGGGGAGCGGGACCACCGGGCTGGCCTGCTTCGTGCCGTGCGAGGCGCTGCTGCGCGGGCTGCCCGGTCCGGACTCGGCCGACGTCGTCGTCGTGCTCGGCGCGGCCCGCCTCGGCGTCGAGCGCCTGCTGCTCAGCGCCGTCGCCCCGCGGCTGATCGCGGTCGTCCCGGCGGACGAGCCCGCGGACGAGCCGCCGACCATGCTCAGCGTGCTGCAGCGCGCGGCGGCCCCGGTGGTCAGCGGGGCCCGTACGGGCCGCGCCGGGGGCCGGGTCGTGCCGTTCGCGCCCGCGCCCCGCCCGGTCGCGGACGCCGCGGTCGGTCAGGCGGGCGCCTGAGGGGTGCTCACCCGCTCCAGCAGCAGGAGCGGGTCGGGCCCCGTGGCCTCCGGCTCCCACCGGTCGCGCGGGTGCGGCCGCAGCAGCGACCACGTGCCGTCCTCGGCCAGGTGCAGGCGGGCGAGCGGCGTCGAGGTCCACTCGGCGCCCAGCTCGGGGTAGGTCGGCGCGCGGCGGTCGAGGATCGTGACGTCCGCGCCCTGGATCGTGTAGCCGACGCGGTGCCGCTCGCGCTCGGCGTCCGGGATCCGCTCGGCGCACCACCGGGACAGGGCGTGACGCACCTCTTCGGGAACGGGCATGTCCGCATGGTCCCCCCTCGGGGGCGTTACCGTCGACCCATGGACGCCCCCCGCCACGAGGTGAGCCGGTTCGGCCACGTCGAGCTCGCCGACATGCCCGAGGACCTCCGGAGCAGGATCGGCGCGATCGCCGAGAGGTCCGGCTTCGTGCCCAACGTCTTCCGGGCGCTCGCGCGGCGTCCCGCGGAGCTGCGCGCCTTCCTCGACTACCACGACGCGCTGATGGACTCCGACGTCGGACTCTCCAAGGCCGAGCGGGAGCTGGTCGTCGTGGCCACGTCGGGGGCCAACAACTGCACCTACTGCGTGGTCGCGCACGGCGCGATCCTGCGGATCCGGGCGAAGGACCCGGAGATCGCCGACCGCGTCGCCACCAACCCGTGGGGCGTCGAGCTCTCGCCGCGGGAGCGCGCGATCGTCGACCTGGCGCTGCTGATCGCCACCGACTCCGCGTCCCTCACCGAGGCCGAGCTCGACGACGCGCGGATCGCCGGGCTGGGCGAGGAGGAGATCTGGGACGTCGGGGCGATCACCGCGCTGTTCGCCATGTCCAACCGGCTGGCCCACCTCACGGCGCTGCGCCCCAACCCCGAGTTCTTCACGATGGGCCGCCGGTAACGCGGCCGTCATCCGCCGGTGACGACCGGCGGGGACCATCCGGACATGGTTGATCTCTTCGGGGAGGATCTCGCCGGTCGGCGGGCCGCCGTGCTCTCCTACCGCCTCGGCGGCGCGGACGGCGTGTCGGTCACGGCGGCGCAGTGGGCGCTGGCCCTGCGCCGCCTCGGCATGGAGGTCCGCACGGTGGCCGGCGAGGGCCGGCCGGACGTGCTGGTGCGCGGGCTCGGCCTGGAGGCCGGGCGGGCGCCATCGCCGCGCGCGCTGGACGCCGCGCTGGGCGACACGGACGTCGTGGTGGTCGACAACGTCTGCTCGCTGCCGATGAACCCGGCGGCCGGCCGCGCCGTCGCGGCCTACCTGCGGGGGCGCCCGGCCGTCCTGCGCCACCACGACCTGCCGTGGGAGCGCGAGCGCTACGCCTCCTACACCGGCTGGCCGCCGGACGACCCGGCCTGGCGGCACGTCACCATCAACGAGCCGGCCCGGCACGCGCTCGCCGCGCGCGGCATCACGGCCACGACGATCTACCACGGGTTCGCCGACCGCCCGCGCCCGCACGCGCGCGAGGGGCTGCGCCGGATGCTCGGCGTCGGCGACCGGCCGCTGGTCCTGCAGCCCACCCGGGCCATCGAGCGCAAGAACATCGCGGCCGGGCTGGCGCTCGCCGAGGCGCTCGACGGCGTGTTCTGGCTGACCGGGCCCGCCGAGGACGGCTACGCCGCCGAGCTCGCCGCCCTGCTCGCCGGTGCCCGCTGCCCGGTGCGCCGCAGGCTGCCGCTGGGCGTCGACATGGCGGCCGCGTACGCCGCGTGCGACGTCGTGGTGCTGCCCTCGTCCTGGGAGGGCTTCGGGCTGCCGCTGGTGGAGTCGGCCCTGCACCGGCGGCCGATCGCGGTCGGCGACTTCCCGGTCGCGGCGGAGATCGCGGCGTTCGGCTTCCGCTGGTTCACCCCCGGCGACGTCCGGGCGCTGGCGGAGTTCGTCGCCCGGCCCGACGTGCGGCTGCTCGACGACAACGAGTCCGTGGCCCGCACGCACTTCGGGATCGACGCGCTGGCCGAACGGCTGCGCCTGCTCATCGCCGGGATGGCCGTGCGCGGGACGGAGCGCCTCACGGCCTGACGCCTCCCGCTGTGTCGTGCACGACCGGAATGGTGCGGCCGGGATCCGGGTAGTCCCGCCCATGGCTTTCGTCAACGTCGGCACCGAGAACAACGTCCCGATCGAGCTGTATTACACCGACCACGGCTCCGGCCGCCCGGTCGTGCTCATCCACGGGTGGCCGCTGTCCGGCGCCTCCTGGGAGGCCCAGGAGGCCGCACTGGTGGAGGCCGGGTACCGGGTCATCACCTACGACCGCCGCGGCTTCGGCCGGTCGTCGCAGCCGTGGGAGGGCTACGACTACGACACCTTCACCGAGGACCTGCACGCGCTGCTCGTGCACCTCGACGTCACCGACGCCGCGCTCGTCGGCTTCTCGATGGGCGGCGGCGAGGTCGTGCGCTACGTGGCGCGGCACGGCGACAACGGCCGCGTCGGCCGCATCGTGCTGGCCGCCGCCGTCCCGCCCTACCTCTACAAGAGCGACGACAACCCCGACGGCGGGCTCGACGACGCCACCATCGAGGCGTTCGAGGGCGGCGTGCAGGCCGACCGGCTCGCCTTCCTGGAGGAGTTCACCACGACCTTCTTCTCGGCCAACGGCGAGCTGAAGACGAGCGAGGACCAGCGGCTCTACGCGAAGTCGATCGCCGCGGGGGCCTCGCCGAAGGGCACCCTGGACTGCATCACGGCGTTCGGGCGCACCGACCTCCGCGAGGACGTCGCCGCCGTCGGGGTGCCCGCACTGGTGATCCACGGGGACGCCGACGCGATCGTGCCGTTCGAGGTGAGCGGCAGGCGCAGCGCCGAGGCGATCCCGGACGCCGAGCTCGTCGTGATCGAGGGCGGCCCGCACGCCATCAACGCCACGCACCCGCAGCAGTTCAACGCCGCGCTGCTGGAGTTCCTGGGGAAGTAGCTCGCGGCCGCGCGGCGGGGCTGCGAGCATCCGGCGCCATGGCCCTCCGCATCGCGACCACGAGCATCGACGCCCGCGACGCCTACGCCCAGTCCGTCTTCTGGGCGCAGGTGCTCGGTTTCGAGCGGGACCCCGACGACCCCGACGCGCCGGGCGACGAGGAGTGCCTCATCCTCGCCCCGGACGGCGGGCAGCGGCTGCTGTTCCTCACCGTGCCCGAGGACAAGCGGGTCAAGAACCGGCTGCACCTGGACCTGGAGCCCGTGACGGGCACCCGGGACGCCGAGGTCGCCCGCGTCCGGGCCCTCGGCGCCACGGTCGTCGACGACCGCCGCCGGGCCGACGGGACCGGCTGGGTCGTGCTCGCCGACCCGGAGGGCAACGAGTTCTGCGTCGTGCGCGGCGCGGCGGAGCGCGCCGCGCCGGCCGCCGGCTGACCGCGCGGGGCCCGGCCGCTCAGGTGTCCTTGTGCAGCACCCGGGCCAGGAACTCCCGGGTCCGGGCCTCCCGCGGGTTGCCGATGACCTCGGACGGCGGCCCGATCTCCACGATCACCCCGCCGTCGATGAACAGCACCCGGTCGGCCACCTCGCGGGCGAACTGGATCTCGTGGGTCACCACCAGCATCGTCATGCCCTCGGCGGCCAGCGTGCGCATGACGCCGAGGACGTCGCCGACGAGCTCGGGGTCCAGGGCCGAGGTCGGCTCGTCGAACAGCATGACGTCGGGGTCCATGGACAGCGCCCGCGCGATCGCGACGCGCTGCTGCTGGCCCCCGGAGAGCTGGCCGGCCTGCGCCTTCTCCCGCCCGGCCAGGCCGACCTTGGCGAGGTTGGCCAGCGCGACCTCCTCCGCCTCGGCCCGGCTGCGCCCGAGCACCCGGCGCTGGGCCAGCGTGAGGTTGGCCAGCACGTCGAGGTGGGCGAAGAGGTTGAACCCCTGGAACACCATGCCGACGCCGCGGCGGGCGGCGTCGATGTCGCAGTCCGGGTCGGTCATCTCCCGCCCGTCCACGACGACGGTGCCGCTCGTGGGCTCCTCCAGCAGGTTGACGCAGCGCAGCAGCGTCGACTTGCCCGAGCCGGACGGCCCGATGATGCACAGCACCTCGCCGCGCGGGACCGTCAGGTCGATGCCCTTGAGCACCTCGCGGGCGCCGAACGACTTGTGCAGGCCGGTGATCTCGACGGCGTTCCCGTTCCCCGCCGCGGCGGGCGAGCCGCTCATATCTCCGCTCCTTGCGGTCGGCCCGCACTGCCGAACCGACGCTCCAGGCGGCGGGCCAGGAACGACAGCGGCAGCGTGATGATCAGGTAGCAGAGGCCCACCACGAGGATCGGTGTGAGACCCGGGTTCTGGTTCAGGGCCGCCCGGCCGAACTGGGCGAGCTCCTGCTGGTCGAGGGAGGTGCCCAGCAGGAACGCCAGCGACGAGTCCTTCGTGAGCAGGATCAGCTCGTTCGTCAGCGGGGGCAGGATGATCCGGAACGCCTGCGGGATCACCACGAAGACCATCGTCCGGGCCGGGGACATCCCGAGCGACCGCGCCGCCTCGACCTGCCCCTTCGGTACCGCCTGGATGCCGGCCCGGATGGTCTCGGCGATGTAGGCCGAGCCCACGATGCCCAGCGCCGCCGTGATGGTCACCAGGCGGTCGACCTGCACCTGGAAGGCCAGCGGCACGCCGAACCCGATCGCGATGAAGATCAGCAGTGCGGGCAGGCCGCGGAAGAACTCGATGTAGATGCCCGCGACCCAGCGGTACACCCCGACCGACGACAGCCGCATGAGCGCCAGCACCAGCCCGAGGGCCAGCGCCACCGCGAAGCCCAGCACCGTGAACAGGAGCGTGTTGGCCAGCGCGGTGGTGATGACCGTCGGGAACAGCGCGACCGCGACGTCGAGGTTGAAGAACGTCCGGCGGATGACCTCCCAGTCCGCCGCGACGGCGACGACCAGGACGAGCGCGACCGCGATGCCGTACTGGACCCCGCGGGACAGCCGGGCCCGTTGCCGCCGGGTCAGTGCCACGGCGCGCTCAGTTCGCCGGCTCCGCGGACCCGAACCACTTCTCGTACGCCGCGTCGTAGGTGCCGTCGGTGCGGGACGTGGCGAGCACGTCGTTCACCACCTCGAGCAGCGCGGTGTTGCCGGTGCGCACGCCCATGCCGTACTGCTCCCCGGTGTCGAACTCGGTGGTCACCGTGAACTCCGGGTTCTGGGTGGCGAAGCGCAGCGACGGGCCGTTGTCGGAGATGACGGCGTCGACCTGCCCGGTCTGGATGGCGGTGTTGAGCAGCCCGAGGTCCTCGAACACGACGAGGTTGGCGCCCGGGACGTTCTCCTGGGCGTAGGTCTGGCCGGTGGTGCCGTTCTGCACGCCCACGTTGCGCCCGGCGAGCTGCTCGACGGTCGTGATCCCGGAGTCGGCCCGGACCAGGAGCGCCTGGCTCGCGTCGAAGTACGGGTCGGAGAAGTCGAAGTTCTCCTCGCGGGTCGGTGTGATCGTCATGGCCGCGGCGGCGATGTCGCAGGTGCCGACGGTCAGGTCGGTGCCGGACTGGATGCCCTCGAACGCGGTGGCGACGACGGTGGGGGTGACGCCGAGGCGCTCGGCGATCAACGCCATCAGGTCGACCTCGAACCCGACGACCTCGTCGCCCTGCTGGAACTCGAACGGCTCGTAGGGCAGCGAGGTGCACCAGGTCAGCTGGCCCTCGTTGACGAGCTCGACACCGCCCGCCGCCGCGGGTTCCTCGGTGCTGCCACCGCCCTCTCCACCGCCGCAGCCCGCGAGGACGGCGGCGAGCGCGGCGACGGCGAGGGTCGCGGGGATGCTGCGACGGAGCACGACTGAACCTCCACGGTGGGTGACCGGTACCGGCGGCATGCTGCCATCTCGTCACCGTCCCGACATCCGATGGATGGTCACTGTTGCGTGACATCACCGTCCGTCACGCGGTACCGATCAGGAGTGATCACGGGTCGGAACTGGGTACCGTGGCCGTATGCCCCTCTTCCGCAGACTCGCCACCCTCGCCACGGCCGCCGAGGCGGCCCGCCGCTACGCCAAGAGCAACCCGGACCAGGCCGGCCGGTTCCTCGACCAGGCAGCCGCGTTCGTCGACAAGCAGACGAAGGGCAAGTACCGCGCCCAGATCGACGGCGTCGCGAAGAAGGCCAAGGGCGTCGCGGGCATCCCGACGACGACGCCGCCCGGCCAGGCCCCGGGGTACCCGCCCGCCAACGGCCAGGCGCCCGGCTCCTACGACGGCCCGACGCAGGCCTTCGGCACCCCGGGCCAGCCCACCACGCCGCCCAAGTCGCACTGACCCACGCGCGGGGGAGCAGCGCTCCCCCGCACCGGGGACCTCGTGTCAGGATGACGGGGAAGCGCCGTCGCTCCACGCCCCCACCCGGGACGGGCGTCGGCCGAACCCGTCCCGCGCCCGCCACGAACGGACGCGGGCGACGACCCGAGGAGCCCCCGTGTCCGTACCCCAGGACTGGACGCCGCCGACGTCCGATTCCGCCGACGCCCGCCCCGGCCCCGAGCACGTCATCGCCGGGCTGCGGGGCACCGACGACGGCGGTGCCGATCTCGTCCAGCTCCTGACGCCCGAGGGCGAGCGCGTGGCCGACCCGCGCTTCGACGCCTACGCGGCCGACGTGGACGCGGAGCGGCTCAAGGACCTCTACCGCGACCTCGTCCTGGTGCGCCGGTTCGACCGCGAGGGCAACGCGTTGCAGCGGCAGGGCCAGCTCGGGATCTGGGTGCCGCTGCTGGGCCAGGAGGCCGCGCAGATCGGCGCGGGCCGGGCGCTGCAGAAGCGGGACATGGCCTTCCCGTCCTACCGGGAGCACGGCGTGGCGTGGGCGCGCGGCGTGGACCCCACGGAGCTGCTGGGCATCTTCCGCGGTACCGACCACGGCAGCTGGGACCCGCTGGCCACCGGCTTCCACCTCTACACGATCGTCATCGGCAACCAGTGCCTCAACGCGACCGGCTACGCGATGGGCCAGAAGTTCGAGGGCAAGGTCGGCGGTGACGACGCCGAGGCCACCATCTGCTTCTTCGGCGACGGCGCCACCAGCCAGGGCGACGTGCACGAGGGCTTCGTGTGGGCCGCGGTCTACGACGCGCCCGTCGTCTTCTACTGCCAGAACAACCAGTGGGCCATCTCCGAGCCCACCGAGCGCCAGACCCGCGTGCCGCTCTACAAGCGCGCGCAGGGCTACGGCTTCCCCGGCGTCCGCGTCGACGGCAACGACGTGCTCGCCTGCCTCGCCGTCACCCGCTGGGCGCTGGAGGAGTGCCGCACCGGCAACGGCCCGGTGCTGGTGGAGGCGTTCACCTACCGGATGGACGCGCACACCACCTCCGACGACCCCACCCGCTACCGGCTCGCCGACGAGCTCGAGCTGTGGAAGCTGAAGGACCCGATCGAGCGCGTCCGCGTGCACCTGGTGCGCGGGCACGGCGTCGAGCAGGAGTTCTTCGACGGCGTGCAGGCCGAGGCCGACGAGCTCGCAGCCCGGTTCCGGCAGTTCTGCGTGGACATGCCGCCGCCGGCCCCGGACCGGATGTTCGCCAACGTCTACGACGAGCCGTCGCCGGTGCTCGAGGCCCAGCGCGAGCAGTTCCTGGCCTACCACGCCTCGTTCGAGGGGAGCGTCTGATGGCCACGCTGACCATGGCCAAGGCGATCAACGACGGGCTGCGCGCCGCGATGGAGCGCGACCCCAAGGTCCTCGTCATGGGCGAGGACGTCGGCAAGCTCGGCGGCGTCTTCCGCGTCACCGACGGGCTGCAGAAGGACTTCGGCGAGCAGCGCGTGCTCGACACCCCCCTGGCCGAGAGCGGCATCATCGGCACCGCCGTCGGGCTCGCGATCCGCGGGTTCCGGCCGGTCTGCGAGATCCAGTTCGACGGGTTCGTCTTCCCCGGCTACGACCAGATCGTCTCCCAGCTCGCGAAGCTGCACTTCCGTTCGCAGGGCAAGGTCAAGATGCCGGTCGTCGTCCGCATCCCCTTCGGCGGCGGCATCGGCGCGGTGGAGCACCACAGCGAGTCGCCCGAGGCGCTGTTCGCGCACGTCGCGGGCCTCAAGGTGGTGGCGTGCTCCAACCCGGTCGACGCCTACTGGATGATCCAGCAGGCCATCGCCTCCGACGACCCGGTGATCTTCTTCGAGCCGAAGCGGCGGTACTGGGAGAAGGCCGAGGTCGACCTCGACGCCACGCCGCCCCCGCTGCACT
>JAPLAT010000642.1 GCA_026393175.1 Pseudonocardiales bacterium | reverse complement strand
TCCGACCAGGCGGGGCGGTACATCCACACGGTCACCGAGCGCGCCGCCTTCCCGCTCGACGCGGCCGCCCGGGCGCTCAACCCGGTCCGGATCGCCGGCCGCACCGCCGGCGTCGTCATCGCGGGGGCGCTGCACGTCGGCGCCGTGGTGACGACGACGGGCACCCGCACGGCCCGGGTGCTGACGGGCCGCCGCTGACCTCTCCCCGCATTGCAGCAAAGCCACTTTCCTGCAAGCACGTTGCGTGAAAGTGGCTTTGCTGCAACCACCGGAGCGCCCGGTCTCCAAGTGAGACCCGTGCCGCCCGCGGGGCGCCCTACCGTGCACCGGTGGACGAGCCCATGGTCGCGCGCTGGGGCACCGAACGGCCGACGGCGCCGCTGGTCGTCGCGCTGCACGGCAACGGCACCAGCGAGCACTCGATGATCGAGATCTCGCCCTGGCTGCCGCACGGGCCGGTCGCCTACGTGGCCGTGCGCGCCCCGGTCCAGCACGAGATGGGCTACACCTGGTACCTCGACCAGGCCGACCTGCCCGCGACGTGCGCGTGGCTCGAGGGGTGGCTCGACACCGAGGGCGACCCGGACCGGCCCGTGCTGCTGCTCGGCTTCCGCGAGGGCGTGACGGTGGCCGGGGCGCTGATGCTGAGCGCCCCGCACCGCTTCTCCGGCGCCGCGCTGCTCTACGGCGCCCTGCCGTTCGACGCCGGGCTGCCGATGGGGCGCGGGTGCCTCGCGGGCATGCCGGTCTTCCTCGCCCACGGCACCCACGACCCGCGCACCCCCGCCGCCCTGCTCGCGCGCACCTGGGAGTGGCTCGCCCGGGAGAGCGGCGCCCCGCTGTGGGCCGAGCACGTGCCCGGCGGCGAGCACCTGGCTGGCGCGGCCGTCGGCGGCGTCGCGACGTGGCTCGCCGACCGCCTCGACCACCTGCGCGCCCACGGCGAGAACCCGCTGCCCGACGGCGCCGAGCCGCACTGGCCGACCGTCCCCGGCGGCAGGCTGCCCGCCCGCGCCGGGGGCCCGCCCGCCGTCACCGAGCGGATCCCGCAGCTCCAGGTCGACGGCCGGCCCGACGGGACGCTGCACGCCGCCCTGTGGGAGCGGCTCGTCGCGCTGGACGGGGTCAGCACGGCCGCGGCCACGGTCGGCGTCGAGGGCACGCGGTCACTGCTGCTGGACCGCACCGCCGCCGCCGGGCCGGACGCGGCGTTCCTGCTGCCCGAGCAGGGCGAGTTCGCCCACCAGCACCCCGAGCCCGACGGCAGCCTGCACCTCGTGCTGCCCGTCGCGCTGGCCTACGACGCCGTCGCCAAGGGCTGGGCGGTGCCGCACCCGCTGGCCGGGCTGCGCCTCGGCCCCGGCGCGGTGCTCGTGCCGGCCCCGCGCGACGGCCCGGAGCTGGACACCGCGACCGGCATCGCCGCGGCCGCCCACCGCTACGCCGCGGGCTGACCGCCGGTCCGGCGCACGGGCCGGAATGAGTGCTAGCACGGATGACCCGGAGGCCGCGGGGTTCCTACCGTCGCCGGCCATGACCACGCCGCCCATGACCACCGCCACCACCTCCGCGTCCCCGCGCACCGTGCTCGCCGGCCGCCTCTGCGTCGCCGGCGGTCTCCTCGGCGCGGGCCAGTCCGCCGTCCTGCTCCTCGTGCCCCCGGCCGTCGGCCCGGACCGGGTCGGCTACCCGCTGACCGCGGGCGGGCACGTCGTCCTCCAGCTCACCTTCGTCGTGCAGCACCTGCTGCTGCTGGCGGGCGTGCTGGCCCTGCTCCGGGTGGCCGGCCCGGTGTCCCGGTCCGTCCGCGCCGGGCTCGGCACGACCGCCGTCGGGCTCGGGCTGCTCACCCTCGTGCAGCTGTACGTGATCACGCTCGCCGACGCCACGACCGCCGACCCGCGCGCCGCGCTCAACGGGCTCCTCTACGGCGTGTCCACGATCCTCATCGGGCTGGGCATGCTCGTGGCCGGCATCGGCATCGTCCGCGCGGGACCGTGGACGGGCTGGCGGCGCTGGACGACGCTCGCCACCGGCGCCTTCGTCGTCGTCGTGGTACTGCTGATCACCAGCACCTTCACGGCGAGCCAGATCGTGCTCGGTGTCTGGATGCTGCTCTTCGCCGGGGTGGGCCTCACGCTGCTGCGAGCCCCCCGATGACCACGGCCGAGCGCACCCGGACCGGTGTCGCGGTACCCGTCGCCGTCGGCGCGGTCGGCGGGCTCGCCTGGGCCGCGGCGTTCCGCGGCTTCATGGCCGAGGTCGCGGGGCCCGACGCCTCCGTCGTGCAGTGGTGGGGCACGTTCGAGGGGATCCTGCTGCCCGGTCTGGTCACCGGCGCGCTGCTCGGGTGGGCCGAGCACCTGCGCCGCACCGGGGGTCGACCGGGGTGGCGGTGGCTCGCGCTCGCGCCGCTGACGTTCGTGCTCGCGACGCCGGGCGTGCTGGTCTCGGTGGTCACCGAGGGCGGCATCGGCGGCGGCGCCGTCGGCGTCCCCCTGTTCGGCATGGCCGGGGGGTACGCGCTGTCCGGCCGCGGCCCGTGGAGGGGACGGGCCGCGGCCGGGCTGCCGGTGGTGGCGGCCGTCGTCGGCTGGGCCGCGGGCGCGACGGCGATCAGCCCGGCGCTCGCGGTCACCGGGCCGCGCGGCGCGTGGGTGGCCGTGCTGTTCGCGGCGTCCCTGGCCGTGCTCGCGCTCGCGTGCGCGATCCCGCACCGGCCCGTGGGCCCGGCCCCGCTGGTGGACGGCGCGGGCCCGCTGGTCGCGGTCGGCGCCGTCGTCGGGCTGGCCTGGGCGGCCGGGCTGCGCGGCCTGATGGCCGAGATCGCCGGAGCGGCCTCCACCGTGAGCTGGGCCGGCACGTTCGCCGCGATCCTGCTGCCCGGGGCCGTCGCGGGGGCGCTGTTCGGCCGCTCCGAGCACCGTCGCCGGGCCGGGCTGCGCCGGGCCGGCACGGTCCGGGGGCCCGCCGCGCTCGGCGTCGCCGCAGCGGTCGTGCTCGGCGCGGTCGTCGTGGCGGGCGGCCTCGGCGCCGGCGCGCTCGCGATCGTCGTCGCCGGGGTCGCGGGCGGGTACGCGCTGGCCGGGCGGGGCCAGCCCGTCCTGCGTGCGGCGGCCGGGCTCGTCCCGGTCGCGCTGGTCGTGGCCTGGCTGGTGGCGGCCCCGCTGGTGGACCCGGCCGTGGCGGTGGGCACCCCGCGGGGCGCGTGGGTGGCGGTGCTGTTCGCCTCGTCGCTGGCGGTGCTCTGCCTGGCCTGCGCGATGCCGCAGCGACGGGCTACGGAACGGTCGTCCGCCTGACGTCCCGGTGGGGTCGCCGAGTCAGCCCGCGCGTCCGGCGGTGACCAGCCACATCGCCGAGCGGTAGCTCACGCCGTCCGGCCCGAGGTGGGCCTCCAGGGAGGCGCGCAGCGCCTGGCGCGCACCGGTGCGGGCGGGCTCGTCGAGCTCGTCGATCGTGGCGCCGACCAGGCCGAGCGCCATGCCCTCCGCCGTGGCGACGTCGGGGCCGAACACCATCGGCTCCCGCACGCCCTCCACGGACACGTCGGCGAACCCGGCCCCGGTGAGCAGGGCGCGGACCCGGTCGGGGTCGCCGAGGGAGAACGGGTGCGGGCCCTCCGCCGGCGGTGGCGGGACGGGGCGCCCGCCCGCGGCCGCGGTGCGGAACGCGGAGATCCACTCCTGCTCCTCGTACGCCGCCCAGACCGCCATCGCGAGCCGCCCGCCCGGACGCAGCGCGCGGGCGAGGTTGCCGAACGCCGCGGGCGGGTCGCCGAAGAACATCGTGCCGGTCCGGCTGATGACGCGGTCGTGGAGGCCGAGGTCGGCGACCTGCGCGTCCGCCTGCACGAACCGGACGTTCGGCAGGTCGGCCGCGCGGCGCCGCGCCAGGTCGAGCATCCGCGACGACAGGTCCACGCCGGTGACGGTCCCGCTGCCGGACAGGCGGGCCGCCGCGCAGGTGGTCTGCCCGTTGCCGCAGCCGACGTCGAGCACGTCGTGGCCCGGACGGATGTCGGCGGCGGCGAGGAAGGGCCCCGTGTAGCGGGCCACGCCGGCGTCGAACAGGTCCGCCTTCGCCACCCAGAGGTCCCCGGCCGGGCCGTCCCACCCGGCCGCCGTGCCCGCGTTCGTCGGGTCGACGTCCACGCCCCGACGCTACCGGCACCGCCCCGGTGGTCGGGGTCCGGTGGCAGGGTCGGGCCGCATGACGCCCAGCGATCCGAAGGACGACCTCCACCGGTACCTGCAGACCGCCCGCGACGCCGTGCTGTGGAAGCTCGACGGCCTGTCCGAGTACGACGTCCGCCGCCCGCTCACCCCCACCGGCACCAACCTGCTCGGCCTGGTCAAGCACCTCGCGAGCATCGAGCTCGGCTACCTCGGCGAGACGTTCGGGCGGCCCTCCGGCATCCCGCTGCCGTGGTTCGCCGACGACGCCGAGCCCGACGCCGACCTGTGGGTGACGCCCGACGAGTCGCGCGCCGACGTGGTCGGGCTCTACCACCGCGCGTGGGAGCACTCCGACGCGACCGTCGCCGCCCTCCCCCTCGACGCCGTCGGCCACGTCCCGCACTGGCCGGCCGACCGCGCCGCCCTCACCCTGCACCGGGCGCTCGTCCACCTCATCGCCGAGACCCACCGGCACGCCGGCCACGCCGACATCGTCCGCGAG
>JAPLAT010000285.1 GCA_026393175.1 Pseudonocardiales bacterium | reverse complement strand
CGAGCCGGTCGAGCACCGAGCCGACGACGGCGGCCTTGCCGAGGCGCCCGTTGGGCTGGTCCGCGCCGCCGACGAGGGCGAAGCGGCCGGCCAGCCCCACGCCCTTGACGATCGCCCGGGCGGTGTGCTCGGGCTTCGAGGTGGCGACGGCCAGGCGCAGGTGCCCGATCCTGTCCAGCAGGTGGGGGACGCCGGGGTAGAGCGGGGTCCGCGTCGGGGCGGCGCGGTCGTAGGTCTCGCGGTAGGTCGTGATGGCGGCGACGGTCTGCTCGGGGGTGAGCCCGAGCGCGGGCAGCGCGGTCTCGAACGGGGGCCCGACCAGCGGCCGCAGCGACGCCGGGGGGTGGTGCAGGCCGATCGCGGCCAGCGCGGCGGAGAGGTGCTCGGTGATCAGGGCGGCGGAGTCGACGAGGGTGCCGTCGAGGTCCAGCAGGACGGTGCGCACTCCGGCCAGCCTACGGCGGCGGGTCGGCGCGGGGGGCCGCGGTGTGATAGCCCTTGCGCGTGAGCCGACCCGATCTGCGACGACTCGTCCTGACCGCGGCGCTGGCGCTGGAGGACGTCGTCGAGTCGGGGATCTCCCTGGCCGCGCAGATCGGCGGCAGGCGCCACCCGCTGATCGTGCCGTTCATCGGGCACGGCACCACCCGCCGCGCCCGCATCGGCGCGCGGCTCGTGCGCGGGCGCGCGGACGCGGAGTCGCACGAGCCCGCGGTGGACGAGGACCGGTCCTCGCCGCGGTCGCGGCGGGCCACCCTGCGGACGAGCCTGGCCCGGTTCCTCACCGTCGAGATCACGCGGGCGCCGGTGACGATCCACGCACCCGGCGGCGACGTCGAGGTGCGCACCGACCGCGACGGCTACGTCGACCACGAGGTGGACCTGCCCGACGTCGCGCCCGGCTGGCTGGACGTGCGGCTCACCGGCCCCGGCGGCGCGGAGGCCGTGGCGCAGGTGCTCGTCGTGGACCCGGCCGCGGACATCGGCGTGGTCAGCGACATCGACGACACGATCCTGCACACCGGCCTGATCCGGGTGCGCGACTTCCTGCGCGCCACGCTGCTCACCGACGTCGCCGACCGCACCCCGCTGCCCGGGGCGGCCGCGCTCTACCGCGCGCTCGTCGCGCCCGGGCGGCCGGTGTTCTACGTGTCCACCAGCCCGTGGAACCTGCACGGGATGCTGCTGCAGTTCGTCACCCTGCGCGGGTTCCCGCTGGGACCGCTGCTGCTCACCGACTGGGGCCCGTCGCACACGGGGCTGTTCCGGATCGGCGCGCAGGAGCACAAGCCCGGCCTGGTCCGCCGGCTGCTCGACGAGCACCCCCAGCTGCGGCTGGTGATGATCGGCGACAGCGGGCAGGAGGACCCCGAGATCTACGGCGACATCGCCAGGGAGCACCCCGAGCGGGTCGCCGCGATCTACATCCGCCGGATCACCGGCCTCGACCTGGGCCGGGGCGCGCAGATCGACGGCCTGGCCGCCGAGATCAGCGCGCTGGGCGTCCCGATGCTGGTGGTGGACGACAGCGCCCAGATCGCCGCCCACGCCGCGACGATCGGGCTGCTGGACCCCGCCGCCGTCGCGACGGTGGAGGCGGACCTCGCCTGACCCGCCCGGGTTGCAGCAAAGCCACTTTCACGCCATCTCGTTGCCCGAAAGTGGCTTTGCTGCAATCGGGAGGGGGGTCAGCCCAGGCGGTGCGTCGCCTTCTCCGTCGCGGCGCGGCGGTCCAGGTCCACGCCCTCGGCGTTGCGGCACTGCACCAGGCTCGCGCCCGCGGCGAGGACGGCGAGCAGCCCGTCGCGCAGACCGTCGGGATCGGACCAGTCGCGGGTGGAGAGCACCCGCGAGCCCGCCGTGAGGCCCAGGGCGGCGGCCCGGTCGCGGGCGTCGGCCAGCACGGTGTCGCCGTCGGCGCCGTCCAGCGCGGGCGTGGTGCTCGGCACGGGCTCCCACGGCACGAAATCGTCGCCGTGCAGCCGCACCTGGGTGGCGAAGTCCAGGACGCCGTCGGGGAGCCCGGGCAGCCCCTTGCCGAACGCGTCCAGCGACAGCGCGACGACGGCGTGCGGCGCCACCACGGACAGGGCGAGGTCGAGCCGCCCGGCGTCGCACAGGACGAGGTCCGCGCCGGCGGGGTCGCCGACGACCTCCGCCCCGCACCACCACGCCGCGAGCAGCACGGCGGCGGTCTGCCAGTGCGCGGGCAGCAGGACCGCCACCCGGCCGCCGGGTTCGAGGTCGCACTCGTCGCGCAGCAGGTTGGCCGTCTTGGCGGCCCAGTTGGCGGTGGTGGTGCCGGAGAGCTCCACCCGCTCGCCGGTGGCGTCGTCGTAGAACGTGATCAGCGGGCGGGGGGAGCCGCGGTCGAGCAGGGCGTCGGTGAGGGACACCGGGCCATTGTGGTCGTCAGTCGATGCAGGGCACGCCGGCGGCCGTGATCGGCGCGTCGACCGGCGGGGGGCCTGCGCCGGGCCCCGGCTCGGGGGCGGGCGCGGGCAGGACGCCCGCGTCGAAGTCCGACCCGAGGACGACGAGCAGGTGCCCCTGCGGGACGGTCGGGTCGCTCTCGACGGCGATGCCGCCCAGCTGCGCGGCGGCGTCCTCGGCGGCGTCGCCGTCGGGGCCGGTGTAGCGCACCACCGAGCGCTCGGCGGGCTCGGCGTTGTCCACCGTGCCCCCGGTGAAGCCCAGGCCGGTGAGGTGACGGGAGACGTCGGCGGCGAGCCCGGAGACGTCGGAGCCGTTGCGCACGTCCACGACGTAGCGCGAGGCGATGACGCCGATCGTGGGCGGCGGCTCCGCCGCGGCGGCCTCCGCGGCCGCCTCCGCCGCGGCCTGCTGCGCGGCGATGCGCTGCTCGACGAAGGCCTCCACGGCGTCCTCGTCGACGAGCACGACGTCGCCGCGGGCGTTGGTCTCCAGCCCGGCGGTCGGGATGGTGACGAACTCGAGGTTGCCCGCCGCGAGGTCGGCGGCCTGGCGGGCGAAGGCGAGCAGGTCCCAGTCGCGGTCGATGACGACCGACTCCTGCACGACGTCGACGAGCCCGGCCAGTGTCCCCGGGTCGGTCAGCGTGCCCGCGGAGAGCACCTTGTCGGCGACGGCGGCGAGGAACACCTGCTGGCGGCGGATGCGGGAGAGGTCGCCGTCGGGCAGGCCGTGGCGCTGCCGCACGAACGCGAGCGCGTCGCGCCCGGAAATCGTCTGCGGCCCGGCGGCGAACCGGGCACCGGACAGCGGCTCGGCGACCGGCGCCGCCAGGCACACGTCGACGCCGCCGATCGCGGTGGTGAGGTTGTAGAAGCCGAGCAGGTTGACCTCGGCGTAGTGGTCGACGCCCACACCGGTGAGCCGCTCCACCGCGCCGATCAGCGCGGCCCGCCCGGCGCGCGCGGCCTCGGCCTCGACCTGCGCGGCGGGCAGCCCGTCGTCGACGAGCCGCTCCGCGGTGAGCGCCTTGACGGCCGGGTACGCGGCGTTGATCTTGTCGCGCCGGTATCCGGGGATGTCGACGTAGGCGTCGCGGGGGATGGAGAACGCGACCGCCGCGCCGCCGCCGTCGGGCACGTGCAGCAGCATGATCGTGTCGGAGTTCAGCACGCCGGTGTCGGCGCCGCTGTTGAGCTCGCGCAGGATCTCCGGCGGCAGCGGGTTGCCCTGCGCGTCGGTGCGGCTGTCCACGCCGACGAGCAGGATGTCCTGGTCGTCGCCCCCGCCGGCGATGACGTCGGTGGTCGTGATGCCCGCGGTGATGTCGCGGTAGACGCCCCACGCGGCGCCCGTGCCGACCAGCACCAGCGCCGAGGCGACGACGAGCGCGGCCCGCAGGCGGCGCCGCAGCCGCGCGCCGCGGG